>NZ_JAUBPR010000005.1:19558-108428 GCF_036700845.1 Microcoleus sp. S13_C5 | reverse complement strand
ACCCACACCAACACCCACACCCACGCCAATCCCTGGGGAAACACCCACACCAACACCCACACCCACACCAATCTCTGGGGAAACACCCACACCAACACCCACACCCACGCCAATCTCTGGGGAAACACCCACACCAACACCCACACCCACGCCAATCCCTGGGGAAACACCCACACCAACACCCACACCCACACCAATCTCTGGGGAAACACCCACACCAACACCCACACCCACGCCAATCTCTGGGGAAACACCCACACCAACACCCACACCCACGCCAATCCCTGGGGAAACACCCACACCAACACCCACACCCACACCAATCTCTGCACCAACCCCTGCACCAACCTCTGCACCAACCCCTGCAGAAACACCGACGCCAACACCATTGGTAACGCCAATACCAACAACCAACAACCTCCCTAACGATGACTGCATCTGTGACAAAATTGCCTATCCGAATTTAAACCAACCTAACTCAGTTGAAAACACCATACTTGGTGTATCGGGAATTCAAATAGGCACTGCCCAAAACGATGAATTTCTCGGCACTAACAACGGCAATATATTCGATGCCAAATCTGGGAATGACAACTTATATGGTGGTGCCACCAACGACATCTTTAATGGCAATCAAGGCAACGACTTCATCACCGGAGGCAAAGGTGACGACATCCTCTATGGAGATCAAGGAAACGACATCGTTCTTGGCGAATTGGGCAACGATTTAATCTTCGGAGGCAAAGGCAATGACTCCTTACATGGCCGCGAAGGTAATGACATCATTCTTGGTGATAAAGATGACGATTTCATCGATGGTGGTAAGGATAATGACGTTTTATATGGAGGCAAAGGTAACGACATAATGCTTGGTAGTCAAGGTGATGACTACCTGTTTGGACAGTTAGGTTCAGATACTATCTGCGGCGGTGTAGGGAATGACTTAATTAGCGGTAATGAAGGAGCAGATATCCTAGGAGGATGTGAAGGAAATGATACTCTTTATGGAGGGGAAGATAATGATACTATCCTGGGAGGAAAAGGCTCTGATATCCTTTACGGAGACTTGGGCAATGATAGTTTGATTGGCGGTAGCGGCAATGATATCTTTGTCTTAAAAGCTGGTCAAGGATTTGACATACTCGCTGATTTTACCGTGGGTCAAGATTTGATTGGATTAACCGGAGGTTTGAGTTTTGGTCAGTTAGCAATCAGTCAAAATACTCAGGGAACTCTCATCAAGAATCTCTTGACAGGGGAAGAGTTAGGTGTGATGATTGGAGTGAGTGCCAATGCGATAACATCTGCTAATTTCCGGTTGATTTAGGAAATCAAGAAAAGTACGATCGCCCCTTCGATCCAAAAGTGCGATCGCACTTAACCCAAAAGTCGATCGCCAAGTTCGATCGCACTTGAGAAGCCCGACTTCTTTAAGCCGTCGGGCTTCTCGCCTTCACTGCCAACCTTTTCTAAACAGTCTTAGCCCACTCGATCCAAGTTTCCATCGGGCGGAAACCGACTGATTTGTAAAGCTTCGTCGCCCCCGTCAAACTGTCAGCATCAACGCTGAGTTTAGCTGTGTTTGCCCCCGCCGCTTTTAAGGAGTGCAAACCCGCCAGCAGCATCGCTTTTCCTAAACCCATTTTCCGAAAGTCGCGCCGCGTACCCAACAATTCAATCCAACCGTCTTTTGTGCCGCTGCGGGCGTTTTTTTGGGGTTTGATTTGACAGTCGCAGAAAGCTGCAAATTTACGATCGCCCGAAACAGCAATCAAGTCTAATTCCGGTTGATAATTCGGATCTTGCATCCAGTAGCGCACGGTTTCCGCAGTTAAATCGTGGTGATTCCAGTGATCGATAAATGACTGGTTAAACATCTCTACCCAAGGTTGGATGTCTTGTTCTCCTGATACGTGTGTGAGCGCAAAATCTGCGGGAAATTCGGGTGTTGGTATTGGTTCGGCGAGCGATCGGGCCATTGTGAGAAAATAGCGATCGACCTCAAAGCCCTGTTTGTCTAACAGCCGCATCTCATCGGTTTGGTCCTCACGGCTGTAGGTACGCAATTTCGCGGGCAAATTCCGTTCTTTTCCTACTTCGCGCAGCCGCTTTTCTCCCCACTTAATTATGTCTTTTTCCAAACCTTCGCTACGGACATTTGGATGCACGTAAAACCAGAGACAAGCGTCTATTTCCTCTGGAGACTCGGGCATATCTAGGAGTGACAAACCGATCAGTTTGTAATTACCATCTTCCCACAACTGCACGTCGCGGGCTTGGTCGAGTTTGGGTGCATCAAGTATTAGCTTGAGTTCAGTTGCGGAGACTTCTTCGCCGAGTCTATCCACTGCTTCGCAAGCGTCGATTAAATTTGCGATCGCGCACCAGTCAGTTTCGCCCTTGTACGAGCGTGTTGTCAGGATATTCATAGAAAACTTGCAATCCGTAATTTCGGACTGTTCCTCTTAATTGGTATTGGCAAACAAGTACAGTGAATTTCTGGCAAAAATCCGAGTTTTTGATTGTTAACCGCTTCGGAATGCGGATAAACGCGGATGTAATGCAGATTTATTGTGGTGTCGATAAAACTCAGAAACCTGTTTATATCACCCAGGGTTTCAGGTTTTATCTAATTAGGCAATCATAAAAATTGGTTTGCCCTTCCGGGCTAGTTTTATATGTGAGTTTATGGCTGGATGTCGATGAGTCGCGCTCTCTTTCGTTACCAAGCTTGGTGCTTAAGTAACTATTGTTTGAATAAAGTTTCTACAGCTAAGTAAAGAAGTTGTCACCCCCACCGGGTAGTTGATTTTTACTTTTGCTCTCTTTTACACTAAACCCTTTTTCAGGGATTTTTGGCTCCTCCTGTTAACTCGCCCGATCGGGGGAGGGGAGAAGTTGAACTTATTTAAAAGTTACCTATTGCAACTATAACCTGAGCCGTTTTTTTTGGCAAGTTTGAAATTGAGGGAATCTTGCTAGTATTAACGAGGCTGCCATTTGAAGGCAGGAGCGCTCCGGCTTTTAACCAGCCGTAACTGTAATTTTTATAACGTTTTTCCCCGAGTTGGGGATTTAATTTTATCCAAACGTTAAACTAACGTTAAACAGTTTTCTCAGATTTATATGAGGTAAATATGCTCGACAACCTCGATTTAGATATCTCCCTCGATAAAGAAACCTACGAGGCAAAGATAGAAGTTTTAATGAAACAGTTGCGATCGCTCCAACTGGCTTGTCGGCAAAAAAACTTGCCCGCAATTATCGTCCTCGAAGGTTGGGCCGCCGCCGGTAAAGGCGCGCTGGTCAAAAAAATGGTGGGGTACATGGACCCGCGCGGGTTTGCCGTCCACCCGATTTGGCCGCCATCAGATGCAGAAATGGGCTATCCTTTCCTATGGAGGTTTTGGCAGAAACTCCCCGCGCGCGGCAAAATTGGTTTTTTCTACCACAGTTGGTACACTCATATTCTAGAAGACCGATTGTTCGATCGAGTCTCCGACGCAGAAGTACCAACAGTTATCCGGCAAATCAACGCCTTCGAGCGGCAGATGGTTGATGACGGCGCAGCAATTGCCAAATTTTGGATTCACTTGAGCAAAAAAGAACTCAAGCATAGGCTCAAAAAACTAGAAGACGATACCTTACAAGCTTGGCGAGTGCGGCCCGAAGATTGGAAACAAGCCAAAAAATACGAAGAATACACAAATTTGGCAGAAGAAATGATAGCCCAAACCGGCACGGGCCGCGCACCTTGGACGCTCGTAGAAGGCGATTGTCAACGCTGGGCGAGAGTCAAAGTTTTAACGCAAATGGCAGCGACAATTACAGAAGCATTGGACAGACAGCCGATGCAATCTGCACCCGTAGAATTGCCACCTCAAGAAAGCTTGCAACCCACCGAACCCGACTTGCTGGCCCAAGTAGATTTAACTCAATCGCTGTCGCCCGACGAATACAAACAGCAACTTCGCGAGGAACAAACCCGTTTTGGCAAACTGCAACAAAGCATCTACGAAGAGGAAATCCCCGTGTTAGTGCTGTTTGAAGGTTGGGACGCCGCCGGTAAAGGAGGAGCAATCAAACGCTTGACAGACATATTAGACCCCCGCAGTTACACTGTTAATGCCTTTGCGGCCCCGACAGACGAAGAAAAAGCGCATCACTACCTCTGGCGGTTCTGGCAGCGGCTGCCAACTGCTGGTAAAATCAGCATTTTCGATCGCAGTTGGTATGGTAGAGTGCTGGTCGAGCGAGTCGAAGGATTTGCCACCGAACCCGAGTGGCGCCGAGCTTATCAGGAAATCAACGAATTTGAGGAGCAACTCACCAGTTTCGGTTGTGTCTTAGTTAAATTCTGGCTGCACATCAGTCCTGACGAGCAACTAAAGCGGTTTACAGAGCGACAAAACAATCCATTTAAACAATACAAACTCACCGAGGAAGATTGGCGGAATCGGGAAAAGTGGAATTATTATGAAGTGGCGGTGAATCAAATGATTCAGCGCACCAGCACGCCGCTTGCTCCCTGGACGCTAATTGCGGCGGATAACAAGTATTATGCTCGTGTTAAAGTAATTCAAACGGTAACGCAGGCAATTCGGAATCAACTGAAGCGCCGATAAATTGGGATTGGTGAATCGGTAACAGGTAATGGGGAAAAAAGTAGGCAGAACAAAGCAGGGTTGAATTGTCAATTCCACCTGCGGCGTGCTCGATCCATTACCAATTACCAATTAACTATTACCAGTTATCAATTACCAATTAACTGTCAGCAATCTGTGACTGGAAGTAGCGGGTTTCACCCTGCAACCAATGGTTGATAGCTGACAGGAAGCGAGCATTAGGATACATGCGATCGGACTGCGTTATTCGCGAAAGTTAAAAACCCACCGATGCCCGTATTTCCTCCCGCAACTAAATTCGCGCTCGTTTCCAAAACTTCTGTACTAATTTATGAAGACACAGAATATTGCAAGATGCCAGAACTGTTAGCTCGCATTCTATTTCTATTCCTCCTGTTCTCATTGATCAAATCGTGGTGGGATCAATCAGGGGGCAAAGACAATCCGTTATTAGACCGGCTGCGCGTTTTGCTACTGATCAGCCTTTTGATCCTAGCTTTTTTTGCACCAGACACCCCGGTCGGAGCAGCGATTTTCGGCCTAATAGCCTTCTTCTTTAAGCCGCTGGGTTTTTCAATCACTCTGCTGGTGATTGCATCGGCGCTGATCACGAACGGGGGCATCCGCAACCCGGCGCCGAGAATGATCCTGGCAGCGCTGCTAGTTTTGATCCTTTCGAGTATGCCAGTTGTCGCTTATTGGTTCGCCGAGCAAGCAGAACGGGACGCCGCCGCAGCCGTCCGCACAGTTTGCTGTGACGAAACCGCAGCGGCGATCGTCCTCCTGGGCAAGGGAACCACTCAGCCTCACATCCCCAACCGAGTAGCGATTCAACTGACAGATACAGGCAATCGCCTGCCCTATGCTGCCGTTTTGTACAGAAAACAACTCGCACCTATGGTCATCGTTACCGCTGGCCCCAGACCAGAGTTGGAGGGTTATGTTGGCGAAGCTAAGGATATCGAGACTTTGCTGGCAAACAACATGGGCGTGCCGCGCAGCAGTATCGTTCTCGACGATAACGGCAGCAACATACGCACCAGCGCTGAAGAGGTGAGAAAGATACTCGACAGCCGCGGCGCGCCGCGCAAAGTAATCCTGGTAACATCTGCGATTCAGATGCGCCGTGCCAGCCTCGCTTTTGCGAATATGGGAATCCAGGTGATTCCTAGGGCTACCGACTTCTACACTTTTCAACCCACCAGAGGAGGGAAATCCAGTAGACTCCGCTTAGACGCGGGAGATTTTTTGCCTAGTGCAGAAGCTTTGGTAACTACGACGCGAGTATTCGATGAATATTTCGGGTCTTTCTATTACTATTTGCGTGGCTGGCAGGCTCCCAGAGCCTAAAGTGGCGAGTTGCTGGTGTTTTTCTTAGGCAACAGCGACTGCTCCCCAGATTGGTTTAAAATCTGATGAGAAGAAGACCTTTGTGGGGAGCTGTATTTTCTCATTCCGGCGGGGTCGCCGACAATCAAGTTTGCCATAAATGCAAACAATACCCAAAAGATAACTGGCTCCCACTCGGATTTTTTGGGCGGTGCTTCTGCCGCTTTGACAGATTCAACGTTGACTTTGATGTCTAGTTTGCCTTCAATTTCTTTGCCTTTGAGAACTCCGTCCTTGCACACACCCTTAAAAATCATGGGAGCGGGCTTTGGTGCTTCTGCTTTCGCTTCATCTGGCATTTTTTTATCCTGGTTTTGGTGAATCCGGTTGGATAGTACATTCTTAAAGGTTCGCGGGTTTTCCGGACAGGATTTTGCGAACTCTGAAAGAATTAAGTTAAATATGCACCCCGCCCCTTGCTGGGGCTTAAACATAAGAATCTGAAGGCATTTCAAGCTAGTGCTTGTTTGTTTTGGCTAGCAGCGTTGCCTTGAAGGTGCTACTTATATATCCGGGTGAAGGGGAGATTTTTATGCAAAGTACAGGTTTTTTATGAAAAATTTATTTGTTCCCGGCGGGCCGAAACGTCAATAGCCTGAAGTTCGAGCTTGGTTTATCTCCCCGAAGAAACCCAGTTTCTTCCCGCAGCGGGCCCAAGTGACGCAATTCGGTTAATAAACGGGGTTTCTGGCTCAATATCGCGCCAGCAGTGCCAATCTAAAATTTAAAATGATCGAAATAATCGAGAGTGAAAATATCCACTAGCAAACTATCTTGCCTGCAACCCGAACAACTGCAAGCTTGGGCAAAAGAGGCAATTAATCGCAGTAAATCTGGTCAAATTCCCGCGTACATACCTCTCCTAGCGCAAGCCGATCGACAAGGGTTTGCCGTGCAAATTCTGGCAATTGACGGTCAAATTTTGAGCTGGGGTAGCATTGCTCAAACATTCCCGCTGATGAGTGTAGTCAAGCCCTTTGTGCTGCTTTATTTGCTGTGCGAATTGGGCGAAAAAACGGTTTTTGACTGCGTTGGCTGCGAGCCTTCGGAACTGCCTTTCAACTCCTTAACTCAACTCGAAATAGACGAAGGGAAGCCGAGAAACCCGATGGTTAATAGCGGGGCGATCGCCCTAGCGTCTTTGATTCCCGGTCAAAATGCTGTTGCGCGCTGTCAAAACTTGCTCGATTGGCTGAATCTACAGGCAAACAGTCAGCTATTTGTTGACGAGTTAATGCTCGATTCCGTGAAGGCAATGCCGAATCAAAATAATTGGAATCTCGCCTTAAAAATGGTAGAATCGGGTTGTCTTCAAAACTCAAAAATTGCTTTAGAAACTTACAATCGCGTCTGCTGTTTGTCGGGAACTGTGGATGATTTAGCTAAGCTGGGAATGGTTTTGGTAAATAGTGGCGATCGAGCAATGGGAGAAAACTGCCGTACTGTCAAAGCGCTGATGGCGACTTGCGGTTTGTATGAAGCATCCGCCCGCTTTGCCCTGCGGGTGGGACTGCCGGCTAAGTCGGGAGTTAGCGGGGCAATGCTTTCGGTAATTCCGGGTCAGGGTGCGATCGGCTTTTACAGTCCGCCCCTTGATAAAGACGGAAATTCTATCGGTGGCTTATTTTTGTTAGAAAAAATAGCTAAAACTTTGCGGCTCAGCGTATTTGATTAGATGAGATTGCACTTTAATTTACCCTTTAATTTCCCCGACTAATTGGGTAAAATAATGGGTAATTGGTGATGGTAATGGGGTCAAATCAATCAGACATAATATCACAAATAATGACTAATGACTAATGACTAATGCTTTTCGCCCAAAATAGCATAAACCACAGTTTCTTCTTTTTTACCGCGCAATTGAATCGAGCCTACTTTTTGGCCTTCGTAGCGATCGCGCACGTAAGCAAAAGTCCTCGCCGTCACCAACAAATTAAAAGGACTGTCAGAAACAATTTCCTTATTCATCGCCTCCAATCTAGCAGCAACGTTGACAGCATCGCCGATCACAGAATAATTCAAACGCCGGGAACCGCCCACGCTACCAGCAACTAACTGTCCGGTATGCAAACCGATGCCAAACTTAATTAAAGGTTTGTGTTCACTTCTAAGCTGCTGATTAAGTTGGTGCAGCCGTTCGTGCATCGCAATACAAGCCGCAACTGCATTCAAAGCATCTTGTTGAATTTCTCGATATTCGGTATGACAAAAAGGCACCCCAAAAACTGCCATAATCGCATCACCAATGTATTTATCTACAACGCCGCCGTGATCCATAATACAGTTAGTCATCGCTTCCAAATAATTGTTCAACCAGGTGAGTAAATCTCGCGGTCGCATTTTTTCTGAAATCGAAGTAAAACTACGAATATCCATAAACAGCACCGTTGCTGTAAGTTCTTGAGGTTCGAGTTCTCCCTGTTCAAATATCTCCGCTTTGCGTTCCCAAATAAGCTGAGCTGTCTCTGGAGCGACGTGCTTTTCAAATAACCTCATCAACTGCTGCTTTTCGTACTGTTCCCGCAGTTGCAAAGCGGTGCCAGATAAAATGAGAGTGCCGATAGGCGCCGCAATCGGAACCCACCAAAAAAAGAAGCCAAATAACAAAGCAGCAGCCCCAATCCAAATTATAGGCAAACCGAGAGCGATCGCAATTCTCTCCTTAACACCTCGGTTGCCCAGAACCAAAGCGGTAAGCGGGCCAATCCCCAACAATAACAAAATTTCTAGCAGTATCGGCAGCCGCCGTAGCAAGCGTTGATTGAGCAAATTGTCAACCAATGCTGCATATAAATAAACCCCAGCCGTAGTCTTATTTAGAGGTGAAGATATGGGGTCTAAACCGGTAGCAACTATGCCCACTAAAACTAACTTATTAGTCAGAGCATCTGCGGGAATTCTACCTTTTACGACATCAACAAAAGCATAGGTAGGTAGATTTTCGGTTGTCCCCGGCCAGTTAACCCAGACTTTTTTTTCCGCCCTATTTTTTGAGTGTGGGAGCAATACTGGATCTTGGGGATTAGCAGCATTGTACCTGTGAGTCATTGCTAAACCGAAATTAGGAATCCCGTTGAGAAAGATTTTTGACTCGCGGGTAATACCGTCGCTATCGGCTTCTTGGCCTATGTGGCCGACACCTGCGGCGGCTGCTTTTAAAGAGGCTACGGGTTCTTCTTTGGGGGTTCTAGGGAGTACAACTTTGCCGTTGGCGGCGATTGCAGCGGCTAAAATATCATCTTTCGGACTGGGATCGAGGAAAAGAATGTCAAAACCAACTGCTGTAGGGGGGGATTTTTTCAGCGCTTCCAGCAGTTGGGCGTAGCGGTTGCGAGGCCAAGGAAATTGACCGTATTCCTGCAAGGAATGCCGTTCGATCGCAATTACCACAATTCTCTCATCCCATCCGGGATTTGGCAAAATTCCCGATTCTCGAATTTGAAATAGGGTTTTGTATCCCAAATATTCAAGGGGTTTCCACATTCCAAAGTGCAGCATGGCGACAGACATTATACCTACTGCTGCCCCTGTTATCCAGGGAGGGTTTGTTGCTATATATTGCCGGAGGCCGATTAGTTGATTGTGTTTTAGATAATCAATCCATTCTTTGAACTTCATGCAATTAATTTGACGCAATAATTCACATTCGAGTCCGAACTTCGAGAGGAGTGGGAGTCATGAAGTTTTACAATACCGTAAGGGCGAAGGGTGGGGGCAAAATTGATTTATTTTGACTACCGAGATTCACCGCAAAATGCTTCGTACCTA
Source organism: Microcoleus sp. S13_C5 (assembly GCF_036700845.1). Lineage (NCBI taxonomy): Bacteria > Bacillati > Cyanobacteriota > Cyanophyceae > Oscillatoriales > Microcoleaceae > Microcoleus > Microcoleus sp. S13_C5. Next base: position 98,646 of record NZ_JAUBPR010000005.1, on the reverse strand, counting down.
CACAAAATAATCAACCCAGATAGGACTTAGGATCTAACTCACGTCCTCAGAGACTGCCCGCGTAAATTACTCGCGACGATAGGTTGTTTAGCGAACTGCGAAGCTGTAATGCCGTTCTGTGACTGACGGGCCTCGCACTACGATTTTGAGGCGGCGACTTGGAGGTAAAATTCCTTGGATTTTGAAGTTGCCATTTCGATCGATCTTAATCTCTTCGTTGTGGACATAAACTGTGTCGATCGGGTTAATTTGACCGCTGAGGCGATAGATATTGCCGCTGACTCTCAACAAACTGCGGACTTTGAGTTGAGCTAGGCGAGGGCTCGCTGAGGGAGCCACGGGCGAGGTGTGAGGGAAAATTGTCGTGGCGTTGCCGCCGTTGACAACTACTTCCGAGTCGGTGTTGCCGGATACTACGACTGCACCTTCAATAGTTTCGACTGCGGTTTTGCCCTCGCCGACGCTGACGCCAAAGGAGGTGCCCCGGACTCCGGCGACGCCTTCTGGGGTTTCAACTCTGACTGGGGCAGTTTTGGCAGAACTTTTTTGTTGGGCAATTTGACTAGATTTGCCGAGTCCGCTGAAGGTATTGAGGGCGACTATTTGGTTCGGCGGGATAATTGTTGAGGTGTTGGCTGCGGGAGTTGCCGCAGCAGTTTTGCCGATCGACAACCTGACTCGCCCCCTGCTGACAAAAATAGCTGTGTCTTTTTCCCCACCTGCACTGCTTGACAAATTGGATATTCTGACTGTGGTTTTTTCTCCAACTTCCACGATGCCGGCGTCGTTGTCGATGGCTAAACGGGCTGTGGAATCGGGGCCAGTGATGATTTCATCTCCGGGGGCGAGTAGCCGATCGCCCACGACCGCTGGCCGCCCTTTAAAGCTGACTGTACCGCGAATTTCTTCTATTTCGAGCGATCGCGCGGTCGCTGTTCCCTGGGCGTTTATCGTGTGTGCTGGGGATGGATTCGCCGCCACAGTTGCCGGATTTGTTGGAGATTTTGAGGCGATTGCCAATGCTGGCGGTCGATCGACTGAGATAATTTTAGTAGCGTTCGACTGCTGTTTGGGGGATGGAGAGAGCGGACTGGCGATCGTCCCACGAAAGGGCGACAGAGTCGCCAGCACAGCCAAGGACAAACTTAGGAGCGAAATTTTGGTCGATCGCCCACACGTAAAAATTTTATTCATAATTTCAATTTTGTCATATTGAAGTTCCTCGACTTCCTTTCCTCTATCAGACGGCATACATCCGGAAATCGTTCCATTTTTTATGCCGTAACACAGCAGTAAAAATAAACTTTAGCAGCCTGAAAGTTTAGCATTAAAACTTTTTTTTATGGTCATATTTTAGTAAACTGTTACAACATGGCAGTTTGCTAAAATCTAACCTTCGGAATTTTGTGCCAAGCTGACTCAAAGTGTTCTGCAGCATCAACTTTAGCCGATGTCAACGTTAGAGAGCGCAGATTTATATATAGCAAGCATAAAATTAATTACTGCCTATGAATGCCTTTTGGCTTCTGCCGGAAGGATGACTAATTTGGGATAAATTCTGTAGTTGTGGCAATTAATAAAAAACTTATTTTTGCTAAGCAATAAAAAATAATTATCTAAGTGGTGAACAACCTCTGCCAGTGGAGCTGGCGGCTGTGAAACCTTATGAAGCAAACCCAAGCGAATCAGCGTAGACGATCGACCAACTCCGACTAGAATACCGTCTTTTAGGGAAAGTTGGTGGAAATTTCGATGGAAAATCATAGGGAGCGATCGCCTGTTGGTGTTGCTGTTCCGAAGTAGACGCCAAACTGTAAAATAAACGGTTGTATATAGGTTATATAGAGCAGGAGAACAATTTCAGTGGCAATAGAAGTAGGTCAGAGAGTGAAGGTGCGCCGTCTCAGAGATCGGATACCTGCAAATATGGTGGGCAAGATAAAGGAGAATCCAGTAGGCACTGTTGACGGATTCAGAATGGTTGACGGTAGCGGAGTAGGCGTGGTTGTCAAGTTTGACGGTTTTGCGACTTGGTTCTTTGAAGATGAGCTAGAACCCGTTTAACAGATGTAGAAGGAAGAAGGAAGAAGGAAGTTCGGCAACGGATTCTGTAACGGATGTAACGGATGTAACGGATGTAACGGATGTCAGTCCGATGGAAGAAGGAAGAGGAAAAATTTTCCCAATTCTTCCCCTCTCCCACTCTCCCACTCTCCCACTCTCCTCTTCCTCCACTCTCCCCCCTCCCCCACTCTGGCTGAAGGTTGCGCTTAAATGTTAAAGAGTAAGCTTTGGCAGTGAGAACAGAAAATGGCTTTGATTTTGACATTTTTGGGCAAAGGTGGCACTGGCCGCAGTACGATCGCGATCGCAACAGCTAAAAAATATGCCGCTCAAGGCAAGCGAGTTCTGCTGCTCGGCCAAGATCCGGGCCCTGCATTGGGTATTCTGCTAGGGGTTCCTCTGACTCTCAGTCCCCAGGAAATCGCCCCCAACCTCAAAGCAGTTCAGGTGCAAAGCGCGCCGCTGCTAGAACGCAGGTGGGACGAAGTTAAACAACTAGAAGCTCAATATGTCCGCACTCCGTTTTTCAAGCAGATTTACGGTCAAGAATTAGGAGTGCTACCGGGAATGGACAGCGCGCTGGCGTTGAACGAACTTCGGGAATACGAGGACAGCAAACAATACGATGTAATTGTTTATGACGGCAATGGCGGCATGGATACGCTGCGGATGCTGGGAATGCCGGAAATTCTGAGTTGGTACATCCGCAGGTTCCGTCAAGCTTTGGTAGATTCGGATTTGGGGAAAGCGCTTTCACCTTTTATTCAACCGGTTGTCAGTACCGTCTTGACTGTGGATTTGTCGGGAGACAATGCTTTTCAATCTACTAAGCAAGTCGATAATCTTTTGGATAAGGGTAAGGAAGCGCTGGCAGATCCGAACCGCACGGCGGCTTTTTTGGTGACGACTGGGGATGCAAGTGCGATCGCAACTGCTCGCTATCTTTGGGGAAGTTCTCAACAAGTTAGTTTGACTGTGGGCGGTGTCATTGTCAATCAAGCACCGGTTACAGAAGCTATTACTGCCGAGTTTGATCCTTTGACGGCTGTTTCGGTTCCGGCGCACAGTGACAATAATTGGCAGCCGCTAATTGATGCTTTGCCCGATTTTTCTGAGGCCGCAAAAGCTCCTAAACCGATTAACATAAACATTGCACAGCGTCTAGTTAGTTTGTTTTTGCCTGGGTTTGACAAGAAAGAAATTAAATTGATTCAATCCGGGCCGGAAGTGACGATCGAAGCAGGCGATCAGCGGCGCAATATTTTGCTGCCTCCGGCGCTAACTGGGAAGTCTGTTACTGGTGCTAAGTTCCTGAATGGTTACTTGATTATTTCTTTTTAGGGTAAGGAAGAAGATCGTTTCTAGTAAGGACTAAAGTCCTTAGTTTCCCGAAAATCATGTGGGTAGGGAGACGGCAATGCCGTATCCTCCGCGGCCCAAGTCAGGACACGGCAGTGCCGTTTCCCTACAATTAATCGAGGGTAGGGATACGGCATTGCCCTGTCCTCCGTTGCTTATGCTACAATTTCCAACAACACATCACCAACCCAGCCAATGTTCCGACAAATTTGGCAAAGAATCCTCAACCTGTGGCGGCAAATTCAGCGGCGCTTCCGCAAACAACCTGCACCCCCACCGCCAAAGCCAACTCCGATTCGCACTTTTGGGGAATACGAACAGAAATTTTTGCAACTCTTAGAGGGTGTTGAAGAAGGCTGGAGTCGGGGCGAAATTAAAGGTTTTTTAATCGCCTGCAACATCAAAGATGCTGAGTGGGAAAACTGGCTGCAAGAATTTGGAGAAAGGTTGCTGGTATCCCCGGAAAAGCATTTAGAATTGGGTGGGCGAATGGTGCGGCTGGGTGAGATGAATTGCGGGAAAATTAGTGAGGTTGCTGCGAATATCGGCAGGCAATTGTTGGCTGGGGAGAGTTGGAGTCGGAATCCGGCGGATGATTCATCGGTTATAAGTGAAAATATTGTTACTCGATTGTTGGCTGGGGAGAGTTTGAGTGTTTCTTCTACAGATAATTCATCGGATGCTAACCAACCCTACTCAATCTCGCAGTCAGAACTCATAGCAAGAGGAATCAGTCAAGAGGCTATAGAATTATTTAACCAAGCAACAGAGAGTCGTAATGCAGGAGATTTAGAAGGCGCACTTGGCTTTAGCGAACAAGCGATTAAAATTCAACCAAACTACGCTGCTGCATGGTATCGGAAAGGGAGTGTTATAGCTGATTTAGCCCGCAACAGTGAGGCGCAAGCAGCCTACGAGAAAGCCTTAGAAATTGATCCCAAATACCACTATGCCTGGAACGGGCTGGGCAATGCCCTAAAAGATTTGGGCCGCAACAGTGAGGCGATCGCAGCCTACGAGAAAGCCTTAGAAATTGACCCCCAATTCCACTTTGCCTGGAATGGTCTGGGCATTGCCCTAACAGATTTGAGCCGCTACAGTGAGGCGGAAACAGCCTTCAAAAAGGCCTTAGAAATTGACCCCAAATACCACGATGCCTGGAACGGGCTGGGCGCTACCCTAAATGCTTTGGGTCACAATCGTGAGGCGATAGCAGCCTACGAGAAAGCCTTAGAAATTGACCCCCAATTCCACTATGCCTGGAATGGGCTGGGTCTTGCCCTAACAGATTTGAGCCACTACAGTGAGGCGCAAGCAGCCTACGAGAAAGCCTTAGAAATTGACCCCCAATTCCACTATGCCTGGAATGGGCTGGGCAGTGCCCTAAATTATTTAGGCTGTTACAGTGAGGCGATAGCAGCCTACGAGAAAGCCTTAGAAATTGACCCCCAATTCCACTATGCCTGGAATGCGCTGGGCGCTACCTTAAATGATTTGGGTCGCAACCGTGAAGCAATCGCAGCCTACGAGAAAGCCTTAGAAATTGACCCCCAATTCCACGATGCCTGGAATGGGCTGGGCAATACCCTCAATGATTTGGGCCGCTACAAAGAGGCGATCGTAGCCTACGAGAAAGCCTTAGAAATTGACCCCAAATACCACTTGGCCTGGTACAACCTGGGCATTGCCCTAAAGAATTTGGGCCGCTACAAAGAGGCGATCGCAGCCTTCAAGAAAGTCTTAGAAATTGACCCCCAATACCACCAGGCTTGGTATGGGCAGGGCGCTACCCTAAATGCTTTGGGCCGCTACAGGAAGGCGATCGCAGCCTTCAACAAAGCCTTAGAAATTGACCCCAAAGAGCACTATTCCTGGAACGGGCTGGGTAATGCCCTAAGTTTTCTGGATCGCAAGATTGAGGCGCAAGCAGCCTACGAGAAAGCCTTAGAAATTGACCCCCAATTCCACTATGCCTGGAACGGGCTGGGCACTGCCTTAACTTGTCTGTGCCGCTACAGTGAGGCGGAAGCAGCCTTCCACAAAGCCTTAGAAATTACAGGCGATCAATCATTGGAAGCTTGGGTCTGTCGAGGTTGGGTATTTTTCTACTCAGGGCGCTACACTGAAGCCATTCAAAACTGGGATGAAGGCTTAAAGAAATATCAGCCCAGCAATTGCGACTATCGCCTTGCTTGCAGCACGTTGCACCAGCAAAAAGACGAGGCACTACGAATACGGCAAAAAAATCGGCACTTATTTTGAATCTTTTCACAAAGGCAAAGCCAGCGATGAGATATCTAGCGCTTTAATGATGATTCGATTCTATGAAATTCTCAACGAACAGCGTTGCCAAAATAAGTTGCATCCGGCACTAGCCCTCAAAGAAGCGCAAAAATGGCTCCGAACTATTACTTACAGCGAACTATCCAACTGGTATCTGGAATTGTCTGAAATAATTAAAGACAATTCCGGTTGCAGTCAAGATTTGAGAGACGAAGCTAACCTCATCCGCAGAGATCGTGCTAAAATTGAATCTGATAAACCTCCTTATGCCGATCTCTACCACTGGGCAGGTTTCACAATTACTGGTAAAGTTAATCCCTAACTTCCAAACCATCGACTATTATGAAAGCAAGAGATATTATTAGTCTGCAAGCCCTTGGCGCTGCTTTAGCTAAACTAGATTCATCTGTCCAGCTTGGCGAGTTGGAAGAGAATATAAGTCGTCAGATATTGGCTTTAGAAAAATTAGCCGAACAAAACAACACTCTGAACGAAATTTACACAAAAGAACGCCTCGACTTAAAAGAGCAGTACCAAGCAAAATCAAAAGACAAACGCTACCAGCCGACAAGTGACAGCATTTACAGCACGGATGCTGCAAATTTAAGCCCTTCCTTTCCTCAGCCGCCTGAAGAAATGGAAAATCCCTCTGAAATAGCTAAAGCCTTTGACAATTTAATTGCATCTTTTAATAAAATCAAAAGCCTGTACGCGGTTGAAAACCCTATAGAAAGTTTTCAAATCATCATGGAACAAGAAGCGATCGCACCTTTGATTCTGGAAGCTTACGATCGCATTCGAGCGCTATTTCCTACGGAAAGATTAGGCTTGGAAGTGAAAACAGATCCAGAAATTGCCAACTGGCGATCGCTGTGGATTACCATTTACACCAAACTCGAAGTCGATGAAGCTTTTGCAAAGTTAAAAAATCTCGATCGCACTTGGTGGCTAGACGCGAGTCTTGTCATTCCTAACAATATACTAAACATTGACTTGGGGTGGGAATGAAATTCGATTGGGAGGAATACTTTAATTTAGCAAAAGAGCTAGCTGGAACCACTGAAGAAGCAAAATTGCGTTCTGCTGTAAGTAGAGCTTACTATTCTGTGTTTTGCCTAGCACGGAATTACTTGCGCGACATTCAACAAGATCCCCGACTCTCGCGCAATAAAACTTATGATATCAATGACCATCAATATGTAGCTGAAGAATTTATTCACAATCAATCAAAATCCCAGCCAATGATAGAGATAGGTAAAGATTTAACTCGCTTGAGAAAAATGAGGAATAAAGCTGATTATGAAGATACTATGTTTAACTTACAAAAAGAAGCGAGAAATGCGTTAGTGCTAGCTGAAAATATTATTTCAGCGTTAAGTAACTTAACTGAATAATCCGACAAATAGGAATCGATCGCAATAAACTTTAATGGCAACTCCTGCAAAAGCCCGGTTTCTTGAAGAAACCGGGCTTTTTAAGAAAATTACCTAACTTTTACCGTTACCGTTTCCATTGCCGCCAGTCGTTAGCAAAACCCGCTTAGCTAAAGGTTCCGGCACTTCTTGCAATCGATCGAACTCCCAATTAAAAAATCCTACTCCCATTGTCTGCGATCGCAATTCTACGATCAAATTCTGCATTTCTGCGATCGGCAAATAAGCAGAAACAGCATCCCATCCCTTCCAGCCTTTTTTACCTTCGTAGCCGAGAATTTGGCCGCGGTGTCCGCTGACCAACTGCAACACCTTTGATGTACACTCGTTCGGAGCGCAAATTTCAACTTTGGCGATCGGCTCGAGCAATGCCGGTTCGCACTTCGCCATTCCCTCCTGCATCGCCAAACGCGCCGCTTGCTTGAAAGCTTGTTCGGAACTGTCCACAGAATGGTAAGAACCGTTCGTCAGCGTCACCGCTACGTCTACCACCGGGAAACCCAGCGGGCCGCGGTCCAAATACTCGCGCACTCCCACTTCCACGCCGGGAATGTACTGTTTTGGGACGACGCCGCCGACTATTTTGTCGGTGAAATTGAAGCCTTCGCCGCGAGGCTGCGGTTGAATATCGAGGTACACATCGCCAAACTGTCCGTGTCCGCCGCTTTGGTGTTTGTAGCGCCCGTGGATAGAAGATGCAGGTTTGCGGATGGTTTCTTTGTACGGCACTTGCGGTAAGTGAGTTACCATCGGCAAGTTATACTTGCGGCGCAACCTGTCCAAGGCTACTTTCAGGTGGATTTCGCCTTGACCCCAAAGTATAATTTCGTGAGTGTCGCCGTGCTGTTCCCAGACTAAAGATGGGTCTTCTTCTAGCAATTTAGTTAAAGCGGAGCTCAGCTTAACTTCATCGTTGCGCTTTTCTGGGACGATCGCCAGTGCGTAGACAGGCGGGATGATTTCGGCTTTTGGCAATTCTTCCGATCGGTCTAGCGCCAGGGTATCGCCTGTTTTCAAGCCTTCTAGCCTTCCCAAAGCCACAATTTCCCCGGCGCTGACAGACGGCAAACTTTGCGTTTGCTGGCCACTCAAGCGGTACAAACCGTTAACTCGAACGCCGTTCAAAATTGCTCCGTCTGCCAGCGTCCCCCGCCACATTCTCACTAACGATAGTTTGCCTCCCTGGGGCGTGTAATAGGTTTTGAGGGTTTGAGCCAGAACTTTGTTTTCACTTAGTATAATGCCGCGGCGATCGGCTGTAGTTTCCGGTGTCGGCGCTTCCCTCAGCAAAGCTTCCAGCAGGGGCCGCACGCCGAAATCTTGTTCGGCGATGCCGATGAATACTGGCACAATTAAATCTGCGCCTAATTCCATCTTTAAATCGCGGGTAATTTCTTCGGCGTCGGGATTGATTTCTTCGAGCAATTCTTCGAGTAAATGGTCGTCAAAATTCGCCAATTCTTCGAGCATTTGCTGCCGCGCTGCGCTTTCTTGTGCTTTGAGGTGTTCTGGAAGCGGGACGGGATCTGCGGCGGCGCCCGGATGGTAGTGGTAAGCTTGTTCGGTTACTAAGTCGATAAAACCGATGATTTGTTCGTTTTTGCCGATCGGATATTGGTGAGGTACGATCGGTCTACTGGAAACGGATTTGAGCGCGTCGATCACCTCGGTGAAGTTGGTGCCGCAAGTAGTTTCGTCTGTGTAAGCTCGATCGATCTTGTTGATGAAAACTAGGTGGGGAATTTCCCAATCGTCGAGGAATTTAAACAGGGGTGCGAGGGTTAAAGTGCGATCGGCAACGGGTTCGCAAACAATTATCGCCGCATCCACACCTATGAGCGCATTGTAAGTTTCTTGGACAAATTCTACCGAGCCCGGACAGTCGAGAAATGTGAAGCGGACGCCTTCATATTCAGCGGTGGCGGCGTTTACTTCTACGCTCATTTGGCGATCGCGTGCTTCCGGCGAACTATCACCTATTGTGTTGCCATCTTTGACATTTCCTTTGCGGGTAATTGTCCCTGTCACCGACAGCAAACTTTCGAGCAGTGCGGTTTTACCGCTTAAATAAGGGCCAACAATTGCAACGTTCCGCGTGGCCCCAAGGACTTTTTCGTTCATATTGCCTCCAACAGAAAACTTGTTTTCCATTGCTCTTGGTGCAATCAGCTCAATACCATTTTCTAGACTTTTTCTAGGTTAATTTTTATTGCAGTTTCGAGCAATTTCTGATTTTGGTATGATTCTCTACTTTTGACGCTAGCGTATTTTGAGTGACGCAAACAGAAATTGTAGTTTTTCTTAATATTTGTTTGAATTTTTAACCGCAGATGAAGGCAGATTAACGCAGATGAACGCAGATAAGACTCTCGTTCCCAGGAAGAGCCTGAGAACGTATTTCTAGAGGATATGCCTCGATTTTAGCGGTTTTTGGTGTCTAATTTCTCAGGAGGCGCAAACCGCTTAAGGTTACTATTACTGTAGAGCCTTCGTGACCGATGACGCCGAAAGGCATGGTGATATTTCCGAAAAAATTAGCCGCTAATAACAGGACAATGCAACTGAGTGCAAAAACAATGTTTTGTTTGATAACTTTTTGAGCGCGACGGCCCAAACTAATTGCTTTAGCTAGTTGCTCTAACTTATCTGCCATTAATACGATATCAGCAGTTTCTAAAGCAACATCGCTGCCGGAAATTCCCATCGCAATGCCCACGGAAGCTTGAGCGAGGGCGGGGGCGTCGTTGATGCCGTCTCCTACCATTGCTACAGTTTGATACTGGGTTTGCAGTTGTTTAATTGCCTGCACTTTGTCTTCTGGCAAAAGTTCGGCGTACACTTCATTGATGCCTAATTGGCGGGCGATGTGTTGAGCTGTTTGCTCGTTGTCGCCGGTTAGCATAATTATATGTTCTACGCCTAATTTTTGCAATCGTTTTACCGTTGCTGCTGCTTCGGGGCGGAGGGTATCTGCTACTGCAATGATTCCCAAAAGCTGCTCGCCCTTTGCCACCCAAACAACTGTTTTACCTTCGGCTTGCAACTGCTGGCTGATTTGAGCTAATTCGGAAGTTGCTTCGACAAATTCGGCTTTACCAATGGCAATGATTTGATTGTTGACTTTGCCGACAATTCCTTGACCGATTTTTGCTTGTACGTCGGTAGCGGTTGACAATTGTAACTGTTGCTGCTGGGCGGCGCTGACAATTGAAGAGGCGATCGCGTGTTCGGAATGAGCTTCTAGGGCTGCAGCCAATTGCAGAACTTCTGTTTCAGTATATCCGGCTGCTGGTACAATTTGGATAACTTCAGGTTTTCCCGTGGTGAGTGTTCCGGTTTTGTCAAAGGCGATCGCCCTGACTTTACCAATCATCTCTAATTGCGCGCCACTTTTAAACAAAATCCCCTGTCTCGCCCCATTAGCAATTCCTGAAAGCAGCGCCGGCATAATCGAAGCCATCAGCGCGCAGGGGGAAGCGACTACTAGGAAAATCAGCGCCCGATAGATTGTCTCTTCCCAATTCCAGCCCAAAACAAAGGGCGGCAAAGTTGCGAGAAGCAAGCCTAAACCGACAATTAATTTGGCATAACCGCGCTCGAATTTTTCCACAAATATTTGAGAAGGCGGCGCTGCTGTTTGCGCTTCTTGAACCAGCCGAATCACTCGCTGAATCAAGCTGCTCTCTGGAGTTTTATGCACTTCAAGTTTCAGCGCGCCGACACCGTTAATTGTACCTGCATAGACTTCATCGCCGCTGGTTTTCTCCACGGGCATCGATTCGCCGGTAATCGAGGCTTGATCGATCGCACTGTAGCCTTCAATAATTATCGCATCTGTGGGGATGATTTCTCCGGGCTTGACTAAAATGCGCTCGCCAATTTCCAATTTGTCGATCGCAACGAACCGTTCCCCGCCGTACATTACCACCCTAGCAGTATCCGCAGTCAAACTCATCAAACTGCGGATGCTCCGTTCAGTCCGCTGCATAGCATAACCTTCAAGCGCGCCGCTAATTGCAAAGATTAAAATCAGCACCGCACCGTCAACAATTAAATGATATTCTTGCCGCCACAGCCCCAAACCGGCCGCGCCCAAAGCAGCGACAATCATTAACAAATCTACATCTAATTCGCGTTCTTGAAAAAGCGTAGTTAAGCCTTCGCGGGTGCTGGAATAGCCACCAATAACATAAGCTGCGGGCAAAATTAACACGGCTAAACCCAGCCAGCCGAATTGTAGCGCTAGCGAACCCAAGATTACTAGAATTCCGCACAGGGCGGCAGTCACAGCATCTGGATGTTCTTCGGCGAGGCGCCAGAGGCGAGAAATGGGGAGGGAATTGGGAGTCATGGGGGAAATTTGATTTGGTAGATGACTCCTGTAGCTTAAACATTGACATTAATGTCAATGTCAAGAGTGAAACTAAAATAAATCCAGCATCAACTCGCCCCTCGTTGAGTCCCAGAGTCCGACAGTCCGACAGGGATTGAAATCCCTGTCTCATAGCGCAAGTCCTCTGAAAGAGGACTCAAGAGAGTTGAGAATTGAATTTAATGTTTTAGTCGGTTTTAACCGACTTCTGCTATGAGACGGCGAATTGATTCCCCGGCGGACTCTGGGTAAATCAGAAAGCCAAATATACAGTCCCAAAATTCCCAAAATCGAATGCAAGAATACCTGACAATCAAACAACTTACAGAAGCGGTAAAAGGCACAATTACCCCGCGGATGGTGCGACATTATCACGCTTTGGGACTGCTATCTCCGGCGGTGCGATCGACCTCTAACTACAGACTGTACACCCGCAGGGACGTGCAAAGACTGCAAAGAATAGTCGCACTCAAGCAGCAAGGCTTTCAACTGTCTCACATCCGCAAACTGTTAGAAACTGACGCGGATGCTTCCCCAGACGCGCTGATGGCGACTCTGCAACGGCAATATCTGTCGGTTATTCAGCAAATTGTTCGCCTCAGAGAAACGGCTTCGGCGCTGGAAGGATTGCTGGGGCGGGATATTTCCTGTCAAGCGGTGCAAGCCGACGCATTGGCGCAATTAAGGCTGTTGCAGGCGGAAACTGAGGGGGGGTTGGATGAGTGGGAACAACTTTGGGAGGGTTGGGATGCGGGGGCGCACACTCACCCGGAGGATTTTGGGGAGTCGTTGCAGCATTTGTTGCCGGATTTGGCCGATCGCTCGGAAATTGAGGTAGACTTGCTTTCTAAACTGGTGTTAGCCTGCGGAGATTGTTCGCTGCTGCCGTTTGTGAAGTTGAGCGAAACGGCGATTAAATCGGCGCGGGAAGCTTTGAAAAATCAGTGTCAAATTGTGGCTGATGTGCCGCCTGTTTTTGCGGGTTTGGATCGGACAAGATTGGCGCATTTGGGAACAAGTATTGCAACTTTAATTGATGACCCGCACATCAATGCTGCGGCGGAAGCGGAACAGGAATTCTGGCGGCAGCGTGAGTGGTTTGATAAGTTGTTGAAACTGGAAAAAGGATGTATATTGGTGATAGGATATGCGCCGTCGGTGCTGATGGCGGTTTGCGAGGCGATCGAGTGTGGGCAACTGCAACCGGCTTTGGTAGTTGGAATGCCGATCGGTTTTAGTCATTCTCCGGTGGCGAAACGGCGGTTAGTGCGATCGGGCGTTGCTTATATTACAACTGTGGGGACTTTTGGCGGCGGGTTGTTGGCGGCGGTTGCTTTGAATGCTTTGGTTGAGTCTTTGATTGAAAAGCCGAATTGTCATTGTCATCTCAAGTAAAAATTGGCTTGAGAAAAGCGTACAAATCAAATTATCCTTAATCTGGATTTGTTGGATAGCGCAATTATGGCTTGAAACCTAGTTCAAAGAGTATGGCAAAAAGAAGTGTTTATATTCTAAGTATTACTCCGATTTTTCGGGGTTTAAGACAGCAAGATATGACTTAATTACTCAGGTTCCTATCACCCCTAAACAACATTTTGATTCTCTTTTAACCTAAAAATTTCGGAGATTCAAGCCAGAGCAATTAACCGCAAAAGGTACTCAGCTACTCACCATTGTCTTTGACCGTGGTGAGTATATCTTGTACTTTTTCAAAGGCAAGCTCAGTTATTCGGGCTGCCGATCTGGCACTGAGGCTGCATCTTTGACTCGTGTTTTTGGTTGGCTGTTAGCATAAGCACGAATTAAGGCAGACTTCTTAAGCCGTTTGACGCCACTCAAAACCAAGAGTGCAAACAGCGTTCCTATCAAACTCATCACCCACAAACCGCAGCCTGCCGCTGCACCTAATCCGGCAGCCAACCAAATAGTTGCTGCGGAAGTTAATCCTTTTACTTCAGCTTTACCCACTGGGTATTGAGTTTGTTGCAGAATGATTCCGCCCCCCAGAAAGCCTACCCCTGTGGCAACTCCTTGGATAGTTCGGCTCAAAGCATTGGAAGAGGAAAAGGTGCTGTCGCCATCCATCTGCAAAGGAATCATTACAAATATAGCTGCGCCTAGACTCACAATCATAAAGGTTCTTAAACCTGCTGGTCTACCTGGCTGCTGGCGGTTCATACCGATCGCGAAGCCTACCAGTAGTGCAGCCGTCAGCCTAAAGGTGACTGTTTGCCAATCGTTGGGGCTGAAAAAGATAGAACTCATTGCCTGTACTCCTACTAGAACTCGCTCTTCACGCGCACACATTCCCAGGCGTGGCAGGCTGACTTAAGGTAACTCCTGTTAGTCGCTAGATTTACTAGGGAATCAGGTTAAGTTTAAGTTAAGACTAAGTTAAATTCAAGTAGAGGTTCGGCTCGATGTGGGGCCCCGAAACGTCAAACGCTGGAACTCGGACGCTTTGTGGAGGCGCTTGGCTAATAGCTTGCAGAGAAATATCTGCGGTTGCCAATTTACATCGTTGCTTCTTTCTTCACCACTTCCCCAAAGCCCCCCAAACAGTACCCGAAACCACCCCCCAAATCGCCCCTAAACCAGCCCCCACGATCGCCCCCGCCACAGGCCCCAACTCCATCGGCACCCCAGCGCTAACAGCCGGAAACATCGCAGACACCGCCGCCCCCAACACAGCACCCGCAAAAGTACCCAAAAAACTGCCCCAAATCGCCCCCAAAGTCCCACCCCTGACCCCCGAAGGCTGAAACGAAATCGGCAACTTCGGCGCAAAACCGCAAAAACCCAACAAACCCCCAGAAACCACACCCCCAATAGCACCCACACCAGCCGCCACGATCGCCACACCCAGCAGCAAACCCGCAAACTCATTCACCGGCCGCATCTGGACACCGTATTGCTGCCAAACCACCAGCCCAGCCCCCAAAAAAACACCAGCCAGAGTCCCCACAAACGAGCCCCAGACAGCGCCCAAATACCCTCCGCGCCGGCCCCACACCCTACCCATCGGCAGCGCCAGAGGAGGCCGAAAACTCGCCCAAACACAGCCCCAGACAGCACCAACCACCGCCCCAGCCAAAATCCTCTCCCCGATTCCCGGAGTGCTATTAATCGCGCCAAACACCGCACCGCCGATCGCCGCCAACAAAAAAGCCCCCCAAGACGCCCCCACCAAAACTCCGCCCCACTTCCGCCAAATCTGATTCGGCGGCAAAGTAAAAACGCCCCACATCACCCCAAAAAAACAGCCCCAAATCGAACCAACAAAAATCGCCCCCAAAATAGCACTGCCGCCCTCAGCTATTGCCGAATAAATCCCCCCGATCGCCGCCAAACACAAACTACCCCAAACACCTCCCCAAGCAGCATCCTGAAAAATGCGCTCAAACTTGCCCACAGGAACCGGAGGCGCAGGAGTCCGACTCCGAGAAGACATCGGCATCGGTAGCAACGGCACTGCGTACTGGCCGAGGGGACGTGGCAGCCCCGTGGAGGGCTGTTGCCGACGCATTGCGGGCTGTGCCACGACAGGCGGTGGTTGGGGCTTTTTACGCTTGATTTTCGCGGGCTGCAAGTGCAATCCGTTGCTGACTGCTTGCCGCGAAGGAAACGGATCGCGCCCTTTGAGGAGTTTTGCCCGATCGCACCAAGGGCAACGACTGAGATGATTTCCGTATTTATGCTGACTGTTTTTGCTGCAAGTTATCAAAGCATCTTCGGCTTCCCGAATCGCATTCACCCAAGTTTTTGCATCCGGGCGCGCCGCAGGATTGCCGTGCCCTTCCTCAAAACAGCGGATAAACATCTGCCGCAGTCGCGGATGCAGCATCTCAAAAGGAGGCGCAGCCGGCATCGGGCGGTAGGGAATCCGTTTCGTACCTGTGGGGAAATGGCCCGATCGAATTCTCGCTTCCAAAGACGGCGGTTCATCGCTACCGAGATAAACTCCCGAAAACGGGTGCGTACCTTCCATCAGCAATTGAAAAATTAATACAGCTAAACCGAACAAATCGTGCTCTGGAGATCGATCTATATCGCGGAAAGTCTGGCCCTGCAACTCCGGCGGCGTAAACTCGGGTTTCCCCACGGGACACCGATAAACGTAACCTGTATAAGGATCGCGCACTTGAAACGAATCCGTGTCTACCAGCGTTACCAAGGCCGTATCCGTGACGAGAATGTTCGACTCGTTTACGTCGCCGATGACGTAACCCCTGACGTGGAGGGCGTTTACAGCCGAGGCGAGATTTCTGGCGGTACGGTGGAGGTAAAGATAGTTAAACAGCGGTTTTTGTTCGCGCCTGGTTTTAGGAGTGTAGAAAGTGTGTACCGGCATCACTTTGTTGACGCGCGGCATCACAAAACCGACAATTTTTTCTCGCCCGCCGACAGTATGCAGCAAATCGATCGGCCAAGCAATTGAAGCGTGTCCTGGTTCCGCGATCGGCGCATCCGGCGGCATACTGAACATGACTGTGAGTTTGTCGCCGTCTTCGTCTGTCGGTTTGTGGTAGATTTTTGCTACAAGGGACGAGTCTTGGGCGATCGGGTAGATGCGACCTTCACCGCCACTGGCGATCGCGGTTTTGGTGTCGATCGCAATCAGTTGTCCGCTAAATTGGCGCTGCAACTGCATAGAATTCCGTTATGGGATAGAGGATTTGGAAGCCATCACTCAATAAACTTGACTTGCACATTAAATCTTACCTTTGTTATGACTTAGGCACGGGTGCGTCGAAACCGGGTTTTTCACCAAAAGAGGCGTTGCAGCCCGCCGATTCGGTAAAAAACCCGGTTTCTTGGGTCGGAGTGCGTCAGCCCTGTTTCTGTTGGTGGGATGGGCGTCCCGCCCGTCCGCGCTATCAAAATTAGATGTGAACCAGCTTCAAATCCACCGACAATAACAACATTTTATCCTCAATTTTTTGCCTGACGGCCGGTGTCACCTGACAATTATCGCTGTTGAGGCATTCCACTAGCAAGTTGTGGGCATACCAATACTGTTTCAGCAAAGTTTTCTGTTGGGGGCAAAAGTTTCGATTGTAGCCGATCGCAGTTTTGAATTTTCCCAGCCAACTGCAACCGCACTCTTTGCGCCACTTTTTCCAGTTTTGCAAATCAGGCATCTGAGTCTGAAATTGTGCCAGCAGTTGTTTAAGTTCTGGTTCAATATCTAGTGCCCAAATGCCAACCAAGATACTCGCCACATCATTATCAAAAGCCCATTTCAGAGACTCGTTAACATCTGGAAATTCTACATTTTTTCCCGCCTTTGCCAAACAATTCCGCAACTTGCGAACTTTCGATCTATCAAACTTCAAACTCGGATCGAGGACGCGAGTCAAAGCCAAATCGAGTACGCAAACTAAGGCAACATAAAAAGCCCGAATTTCCGCCGGTTTGAACTTCCTTTGCACTAACTGAGACTTGTGATTTGCCCAGATTAGCAACTGCTGCAAAGTTTCATCTTTAGCGGCCATACTGTCTAATTTTTGTTGCATCAGCAGCAAAAGTTCGTCAGCAGGTTGCAAAATGCTGACAACTCTCACAAATTCATTTTTCCACTTTTTGTCTGCAATCCGGCTGACTAATTCTGGCAGGGAGTCAGGGTTGGCACTGTCAATGAGATATTCTGGTTGAGTGTCGGTTTCCTCTAGCAGTTCGTCAACTGCGCTTTTGATAAAGTTATCCACCAACCAGTCGCGGGTACGCGAGAAATTGCTCTCCAATTCTAGGTAATGACTGCCTAATTTTGCCTTAAAGTCTTTGGGAAAAATCTTTTTAGCCACTAACATATTTTTCCAGCGAGTTAGCTGGCTGCTGTTGCGTTCGGGAAAGCGGTTGTACAAATAGTCGATCGCGATCGCATCTAGAATATCCGCACCCAGCATTTCCCGCCGTTTCACCTCGTTTTCGGGCCTTATTAGGCGCCGCTGAGTTATATCCTCCCGATACTGGCTAACAGTTGGTTCAATCAAGTGCTGAATCAGCCAGTTTCCCCCACGGGAAAAATCGCGATCGAACTCTAAGTAAATCGCGGCAAACAAAGCCTCAAAACTTTCGGAAAAAGATATATTGTATTCGCTTTTGTCTGTTTCTTTCCCGTTCCATACGAGCCAACTAAGCTCGTTTAATTTCAAGTTTTGTGCAAATTCCGCAGTTTTTTTCGAGTCTGCTAAACGAGCTTTTAAGGTTGAGATAGCATCTGGATCGAGTTCTGGATATTGGCGGTAGAGGTAATCGGTAACAACTGCACCGAAAATCGCTCCGCCTAGGAGTGACAGACGTTTGTACTTAACCTCTTGCCAAGCGGGAGACTCCTCCGGGCGATCGGAGTAATATCTGGTAGAGTAACGGCAATTCAAGGCTATTTCCAACAGTTTTGTCTGCTGAAAGCTGGGAAGGTCGATCGCTGCTTTGACTGCTTCAATATCTACACTTTTATGTTTAATTCGCTCTAATTCTTCTTCACATTTACCCCACTTTTCCAACCAATCACCGCCCGCATCTTCCACATACAAATCCACAAAATCTACCCCGTAATTCATCCATTCATCCTGCATTTTTCTGGCTGCTTCCAGTTCTTCCCAGACTTTCTGCAAGTTATTTTCAACGGTGTGTGTACCTTGTACTGTCATAGTATTTGATTTTGATGTAATTTGATTTTATTTCCAACAATTCCACCGCGATTAAATCAAATCTCAATTCAATTTAGAGCGAGTTGCTAGTTGTGTCACAAGATTGATTGCTGCGGTAAATCTTCCCGTTACTTAGCCTTCCTCTCAAACACCTGTTGCCACCGTCTGGCAGATCCCTCCCGGAAACAGAAAAGGGGAGGAAAAATCTTGGTCTGTTTTCCCTTTTCCAGAAGCAGGCTGGGGGTTAGGTTTTTGGCATTGTCGCAAATTGTGCAATATGTGAGTTAGTCAAATTTTTTTTTCACCGAGTTTGGAGCAGTCGAACTATTCTCAGCAGCAGATATGCTTGATTTACGGGAACTTGAGGTAACGACCTGCGGGCAAATTATCACTATTATATAATGCAATGTTAACTAACTGGTTCAGGAAATTTGCATCGTTTTTATCATAACTTAAAAATAATCCTCTGTCAATCCCCCAATCTTGAAGAGTTTGTTGCCAATTCTGATATTTTTGTTCAGAGAATTCATCCGAAAGAGTAGTGACTTGAATGCAGAGGGGCTGTTGTTGGCGGCTGCTAACGATGGAATCGGTTGCCATAGAAAGATCGGCAACATATCGATACAAAACAGTGCCTTGGCGATCGACAATTCGGGCTGCGATCGCACGAATCACGATATCATCTCCCGGATCGAATTGGCCGGCCTTGAGTTTTTGTTTCCAGATGTAAAATTTGCGATCGTTTTCGCTCAACCATTTAGGAAATAGATAGCTGTACCAATACCTTTCTCCCGGCGTCATTAACTCAAACGCGGCTTTTTGTTCTCTTTCTGAAGGTAGAGATTGAACTGCCAGCCAAACCTGAGAATCTCGGATAAGCTGCAGCAAAAAAGCCATCACAAATTTCTTAGCAGTTAGCGAACCGGGTTTAACATCTTTCACCCAGCGATTGATTTCATCCAATCTTCTCGCCAAACTCGGATCTATTGGATCTGCTGCGCTAATTAGGGAGTTGAGCTTATCCTTAATCTCTTGTGCTTGCAAACGACGACCTACTGTACAAACTAAAGCAGAATTGTTGACACCTCGATTTTATTATAGAACCGCGCCAAATTTTCACCGCTCATTAGGCCTCTCCCAAAATTGTTGTGGGTAAGTATCCTGCCAGCCCTTAACTTTATTTGAGCAGATGTCTATTGAGTAGCTGCGACTGATTCCCGTAGGCGCTGGTACAATAAAACAAAATAAACATTCATCAACGGCCCGGCTAAAAACCCGAGTAGATTAGCTGCAAGCTGATATGCTACGGATTTCCCCGTCGGATCGATTAATAGGCAAATCAATAGTATTGGCACAAAAACCACCAAGATTATCAGCAAAGTGGATCTAAATACCAACCACCAACGCCCTTTAGTTAATTCCCAACTGCTGCTAATACTGTCCAACGCCGAAGAGTTATCAATAACGGTAGCGTAAGATGAAAACATTAACCTATATGATACATAAAACCCGGGAATTATTAGTGCAATGAAGCCAGCAGACACCAGCAGCAAACACATAAGGGAAGCAGCAATTAGTTGTAGCAATCTTCTGTTTGACTGAGTAAAAGACTGACCAACAGTTACTTGATTTTTTGTTAAATCTCGGTAACTGTAAAAAATCATAGCTCCCGACAAGAAAGGAACTACCACCAACCAGTAGATAATATTGAAAGCAACACCTACTGAACCTAGCTTGCCAGAACTATTGAGTCCGACACATATCAAAATTGGAGAGTTGATGAGCAACAGGGGAGCGTATCTAGAACCTATATTAGCAAAGGTTTCTCGCAACAGGCTTCGGGCACTAATTCGTGAAGCTGTCATAGTTTTTTATCCTGCTTTTGTAAGTGGATTGGTACATATTAAGTGCGTTTGACAAATAAACATTACATGGGAGGGTAAGTGAGAATACTCATCAAGTCGCTGGTATCTTATGATCCTACGCTAAACCTGCCCGGACAAGATACTATTTTTGTTAGCCCTTACCTACTTAGACATTATTAATTAGAAAAAGTTGCTAACAATAATGTTAAGTCATCATCGGTGCGTTCGGAAACGCGGGGCGATCGCAAAAATGACTCTAACTGCTGTTTCGCATCTTCCTCTTCTTTCCACTCGCCAGAAAACCGAAACAAAGGCGCAAAAAACGGCCCGTGGGGCGTGCCTTCCGGGATTTTGAGCGCTAGCATTTGCAAGCCGTCGGAAAAAACCGCTAAGTGCCGGAGTTTTTCCCGCAGTACCTTAAATTGCGCTGTTTCTATAGCATTCGGCGAAATCAAAAAGATAGTTTCGTTGATGTATTCGCCGCAGGGAGGTACAGTCAGGGCGATCGCATTTCCTGCACTATCACCTGCTACCGCCGCACCGTCGCCGATTTGAGCAACTGCGATTAATTCCGGTGTAGCAACAACCGCAATTAAAGTGCAGGCTAAATCTCTCGCAGCCACTTCCCGTACTGCCGCTTCTGCTTCCACCTGTGCCCGCGCAACTTGCAGTGATGCTGTCAAGAATACCTGCCATTCATCGTCATTTTGAGGCAGCTTTTCTTGTTGCTGGCAAATCGTTTCAACAACCGCTTCCACAGCAATTTTTGCCCCAACTTCTGCGAGTGCTGCCGAACCCGCACCATCGGCAACTGCTGCGGCTAAAACACCATTCGGCAAGAGACGCCAGCAGTGGGCATCTTGACAAGGCTGCGATCTTTTTTCGTGGCTGGTACCTATCACCGATGCCGCTACAACTTGCCAATTAAAGGATGAATTCTGCATTAATAACTCTTTAATTCAAAACTTCGTAAATTCACAACTATGCAAAGTCTGGACGGGTTTATTTATCCCTAATTAGGTAGGGCGATGCACAGCACACCTTACTTATTATGTAGGGCGACGCACACCGCACTTACCGCTGGTCACTTACTAATGACCAAGGACTTCCAACTAATGACTAAACAGTTCCCCATCCGGGTGGCGGCAGTGCTACTTGTTCATCAATTTTTGAGTGAGAAACTCTCTGCATACTAGCCGACAGCCAGATGAACATCTCTCTAAAGTCTAATCCTCTCAATTTTACAGGCGTGCGCTCGACAATTTGCGCCAGACGGGTGATATTAGCACCTTCCACTCCGACTGCAAAAAATGCCACGCGCTTGTTAGTTTCTTCCTCTTTAATCCGCTGTGCTGCTATTTCCACAACATCGTCGGATTCACCTTGAGGTTCGCCGTCGGTAATCATAAATACCCACGGGCGGTAATAGGTAATGCCGTTGTTGCGGTATTCGGATTTGCGGGCCGCAATAGTATCTAGTGCTAGCTGAATGCCTGCGCCCATGTGGGTTTGTCCTTGAGCTGTCAGCAGTGGCGTCTCGAACTGGTCGGCGGTCACGAAGTCTTGCACGACTTTGATATGATTGTCAAATGAAATAATCGCGACTTCGACTCGCTTTTTAGCTAGTTCGTCTTTAATTAGGTCATTCCTAAAAATTTCCAGCCCCTCATTCAAGGCATCTATGGGTGCGCCTTGCATGGAGCCGGAGGTGTCCAGCAGGAGGACGCAGGGACAGCGCGGCTCTGGGTTTTCGGCAAATTCTACGGCTTCGTCTAGTCTCATGGTTCGGGGTTGACCTGGGAGTGGCTCGATTTCTAGGTTTGTTACTTTACTGTATCAAGTCAGTAACAAATTTAAGTGCAAATTGCTAGGGCGATCGCATTTTACCATTTACCTGAATCGATTTTTGATTTTTGATTGTATATTTTAGATTTGAGAATAGGATGTCTGCGGTCAAAAAAACAAATTCATTCCTGCTTGTGGTAATATAGACTAATAGTATTACTGCAAAATAAGGATAAATCTTATGATTGCAACAGTCACGCAACAATTAACCTTTGACCAATTCCTTGTAGAATGTCCAGAAGATGGACTCTATGAACTGGTAAATGGAGAAATTGTAGAGATGAATTCCACAAGAAATCATGAGGATGTTGCTAATTTCATGTTGTTTGGCTTCAACGATGAAATCCGGCGACTAAATTTGAATTATGTAGTCAACACTACAGCCGTTATCAGAACTGTAAGTAAAGCCGGCATCGAACAAGGGCGGAGACCGGATGTCAGCGTAATCGATCGCGACTTGTGGCGATCGAACCGTTCTGCTTATGCTGCATTGCGGGAACCAATTCCACTGGCAGTGGAAGTAACATCAACAAATTGGGAGGACGATTATATCGACAAATTGGACGAATATCGCCGGCTCGGAATTCCCGAGTATTGGATTGTCGATTATTTAGCAATTGGCAGCAGGGAGTTTCTGGGAAATCCCAAAGTTCCAACTGTATTTGTTCACCTTTTGGATGCAGAGGGCAACTATCAAAGAAGCGCCTTTAAAGGCAGCGAACGAATTGTGTCGCGGACTTTTCCCGAATTAACGCTGACAGCAGAAGAGGTGATGAATGTTTAACTTCGGTTAATCCAGCTAGTCAGACTATTCTCCATAAACAATCACTAAAAATATGAAATCTATTTCTGATAAAAAACTTTCTAATCAAAAAGCTATTAGTCCTTGGAGTTACAAACCTTGGTGGTGCCAGCCTTGGTCGATTCTTTTAACTGGTACTAGCCTGATTAGCGGTAGTTGGTTTTTATTAAAAACTGTTTGGATAACTGTTTTAGTCGCGATTCCTTTATTAGCGTGGATGGGTTTTTTCTTGTTAGTTTGGCCGAGGTTGATGCTGTCTGGCGAAGTTTTGGATTCCGATGCAGATTAGGTTTTGGTGGCGCGCACCTTATGTTTAGGATAAGGTGCGCGGTCATTGGTGTCAACTTAACGTTAAACCCTCAGTCCGGCAGGGGTTCAAACAAGAGCCTCAAAGCGAAAGTCCTCGCTATGAGGACTAATGAGTTCTTCAGTCCTCTTCGAGAGGACTTTAGCTATAAGACAGGGAATTCATTCCCTGGCGGGCTGCCGGGTGAGCCAGAGGACTGGCGGACTCAAAGCTTAAGTTGACACTAATAGTGCGCGCTGCACACCCTAAACATAGGGTGTTTCCCCCTCTAGGTTTGCGGGTAATAGTCTTGAATTGCTTTTACTTCCATTGGGTAGGATTTGAGCGATCGAATTCCCGCTGCTGTCGCTTTGGCGCCGGCTATTGTGGTAATAATCGGGATTTTGTAAGTCAAAGCTGTGCGGCGGATAAAGATTCCGTCGGCTCGGGATTCTTCGCCGGAAGGCGTGGTGATAATTAGTTGAATTTTCTCATTCTTGATCGAATCCAACAAATTCGGTCGCCCTTCGTGCAGTTTCAATTCCAAATCTACCTCTAAACCTTGCTCTCGCAAAACTTTGCGTGTCCCGTGGGTTGCGACTACTCTGAAACCCAATTCTAAGAATTCCTTGACAACGGGTACAACTGCTAGTTTGTCCCGATCACGCATCGAAACCAGCACGGTTCCAAACAGCGGCATCATTTGTCCGGCACCTAATTGAGCTTTGGCAAAGGCTTTGCCAAAATCGGTGTCAATTCCCATGACTTCGCCGGTCGATCGCATTTCTGGCCCTAACAAGGTATCAGCTCCCGGGAACTTAGCAAAGGGCAATACTGCTTCTTTTACCGAAACATGAGTGGGTATAATCTCTTCAGTAAAACCTAAAGCTTCTAGAGTTTTGCCAGACATGACTCGCGAGGCCATTTTTGCTAAGGGAACTCCGATCGCCTTGGAGACAAAAGGCACTGTTCGAGAAGCTCGCGGATTAGCTTCCAAAATGAAAACTTGTTCTCCTTGAACAGCAAATTGAATGTTCATCAACCCGATTACTTTCAGGGATTTTGCTAATTCTATAGTCCAGCGACGGATTGTTGCCAAAGCTGTCTCCGAAAGCGTTTGGTAAGGGATAGAACAAGCAGAGTCGCCGGAGTGGATTCCCGCTTCCTCAATGTGCTCCATAATACCGCCGATCGTCACATTGCCAGTAGCATCGGCGATCGCATCGACATCCACCTCGATCGCATTCTCCAAAAACTTATCAATTAAAATCGGATGATCGGGTTCTACTAGGACGGCATAGGTCATGTAACGTTCCAATTCCGTATCGGAATAAACAATTTCCATTGCTCGCCCGCCTAATACGTAACTCGGGCGCACAACTACCGGATAACCGATCCGTTGAGCTACTATTAAAGCATCCTCAAAACTGCGCGCTAAACCGTTAGCAGCTTGCTGAATATCCAATTCCCGCAGAATCTTTTCAAATCGCTCTCTGTCTTCAGCAGTATCAATGGAATCCGGCGAAGTTCCCCAGATTTTGGTTTGTACATCGGAGTGATTTTCGAGAGCTTTTTGTAAAGGAACCGCTAATTTCAGTGGCGTTTGACCGCCAAACTGAATAATTATTCCCTCTGGATTTTCGGCTTCGATGATGTTGAGAACATCTTCTTTTGTTAGCGGTTCAAAATACAGGCGATCGCTCGTATCATAATCCGTCGAAACCGTCTCCGGGTTCGAGTTGACCATAATTGTCTCAAAGCCGTCTTCTCCTAGCGAATAGGAAGCGTGACAGCAGCAGTAATCAAACTCAATTCCCTGTCCGATTCGGTTCGGGCCGCCACCTAAAATCATCACTTTTCGTTTGGTAGAAGGCAAAACTTCCGACTCTGGCGCGAGACTGTGGCCTACAGGCGAAACTTTCTTTTCTTCATCGCCCACGTCCCAAATTGCGGCTCCCGCTTCGTAGGTGGAATAATAATAGGGTGTAAACGCTTCAAATTCAGCGGCACAGGTATCGACTGTTTTGTAAATCGGAATTACGCCTAACTGTTTACGGTAAGTGCGGACTTGATCTTCCGATGTTTTGGTGGCGTAAGCAATTTGGCGATCGCTAAAACCCAATTGCTTTACTTCAAACATTGTCTCTTTTGTCAACTCCTCCAACCGCGTTCGTTTCAAGAACTTCTCAGTTTCCAGCAATTCCTGCATCTTATCCAAAAACCAAGGGTCGATTGCTGTGAACTCGAAGATATCTTCCACCGACATTCCCATCATCATCGCGTGGCGAACTGTAAAAATGCGATCGGGATTTGGCGTCCGCAATCCGGCGCGAATTTGTTCCAAACTCGGCAATTTTTCCGGTTTGTCGCACCCGAAACCCGCGCGGCCTGTTTCCAATCCCCGCAGGGCTTTTTGGAAGGATTCGTTGAAGCTGCGCCCGATCGCCATTACCTCCCCAACTGACTTCATTTGTGTTGTCAGAGTCGGTTCGGAACCGGGGAACTTCTCAAAGGCAAATCGGGGAATCTTTGTCACCACGTAGTCAATTGTCGGCTCAAAAGACGCCGGAGTTTTCTTGGTGATATCGTTGGAAATTTCGTCTAGGCTGTAACCTACCGCTAATTTTGCCGCCATTTTTGCAATAGGGAAACCAGTTGCTTTCGAGGCCAAGGCGGAGGAACGGGAAACCCGAGGGTTCATTTCAATAACGATGAAATCTCCGTTGACTGGATTGACGGCAAATTGAATGTTGGAACCGCCGGTTTCAACTCCGATTTCGCGAATAATTTTCACTGAAGCATCTCGCAGGCGCTGATATTCTTTGTCTGTGAGAGTTTGCGCCGGGGCGACGGTGATAGAATCGCCGGTGTGGACGCCCATCGGGTCGAGATTCTCGATCGAACAAATAATCACCACATTATCTGCCAAATCTCGCATTACTTCGAGTTCGTACTCTTTCCAACCAATCAAAGATTGTTCGATCAAAATTTGGGATACTGGACTGGCATCAATCCCGCCTTGTGCCATTTCTTCAAACTCTTCTTGATTGTAAGAAATGCCGCCTCCCGTGCCTCCCATTGTAAAAGCAGGGCGAATAATTAACGGATAACTACCGATTTGGTGACCAATTGCTTTGGCTTCGTCGAGAGTGTTGGCAATTCCCGAAGGGCAAACGGCTACACCAATTCGCGCCATCGCTTCCTTAAACAATAGCCGATCTTCTGCCATTTCAATTGCTGGCAACTTAGCGCCAATCAACTCGACGTTGTATTTTTCTAGAACTCCATTTTTAGCGACGGCAACTGCTAAATTGAGCGCCGTTTGACCGCCCATAGTCGGTAAAATTGCTTGAGGTCTTTCTTTAGCGATGATTTGTTCGAGGATGACCGGCGTTAGAGGTTCGATGTAAATGCGATCGGCAGTTTCCGGATCGGTCATAATTGTTGCAGGGTTGGAATTCACCAACACTACTTCAAAACCTTCTTCTCGCAAAGCTTTGCAAGCTTGTGTCCCTGAATAGTCAAATTCACACGCTTGACCGATAACAATTGGGCCGGAACCAATGAGAAGAATTTTTTTTAAGTCTTGACGACGGGGCATAGGTTCGTAATTAGTAATTGGACAAGGTGGAGGATTAATTTGATATTTTGCATCAGTCTTAGAAACAGGCTTTTTGAGCTGTTCCCCCCAAAGCTTACTCAAAATAGTGCAAGTTTTGTTGTTAATTTGAAATTGTGCACCATTATCAGCCTTTTGGAAGCCGAACCTCGCAACTCCGGCTGACAGACACCCCCAGCTAACCAGAAATATTGATGAGAAAAGGGTGCAGTCGATCGGTAAATCAAGACTATTTTAAGTGTTGCGGTCAAATCGTGTTCTAAAATACACAATCCCTGTATTCCGCCTGATTAATTATTGTAGAGACTTAGACCAAGGCCTGTCCTGACTGTGGGGAACGGGTAGAATTAACCGGGTTGGATGATGAAATTTCCCGTAGCTTGCGGGGCCCGACGCCATCGCCCTCCGAGGATGTGACAATCACATATCCAGCCATGTAGCCGCGGCGATGGAGGACACGGCAATGTCGTGTCCAAAGCGTGTCAACTTAAGCCCATCGTCCGCCCTCCCACCCGCCCGTCAGTCCGCCAGGGAATGAATTCCCTGTTTAATAGCTAAAG
Source organism: Microcoleus sp. S13_C5 (assembly GCF_036700845.1). NCBI lineage: Bacteria > Bacillati > Cyanobacteriota > Cyanophyceae > Oscillatoriales > Microcoleaceae > Microcoleus > Microcoleus sp. S13_C5. Next base: position 71,505 of record NZ_JAUBPR010000005.1, on the reverse strand, counting down.
TCCTCTCAAGAGGACTAATGAGTTTAAAAGTCTTCTTCTGAGTCCTCATAGCGAGGACTTGAGTTTTGAGGCAGGGGTTTCAACCCCTGTCGGACTGCGGGTTTAACGTGTTTGTTGACACGACGAAAGGCACGGTGTCGTGTCCCTACCGTATTTAATCCAATTTTTAGGCTTTGCGCGATCGGCGAATGAGTACACTAATCACTTCTCCCAGCTTTGCACCTCGCTGCGGCGGGCTCCAATCCCCGACGGCGGCAAATCCCAGTCGGTACAAGGTGTGGATGGTTTCTAACACGGCTGCGCGGGAACCGACAACAGTGATCCGCACTACTTCCTGTTCGGATACTGCTGAGGTGTCATTTGGACGATCGGAAAAGTTATCGTCAGGCACGAATTCCTGTGACATAATATGGTCTCCTGGTTTTTGGTTTTCTAGGAAAACCCAAAAACCCAGCCGCCCCGCACGTTAACACCGAGCAGGGCGGCTACAGAGAGTGTTAAAATTCTCCATTAGCCTCCAGACTGCTGCTATCAGTTTGGCGGTTAGCTGTCCATTGCTGTTGGTAGCAGCTTTGGGCAGTGCAACTAGATTTTTGAGCGACGCGGGCTGCTTCCTCTTCGAGCAAAGCAGCCTTAATTTCACAGCGTAGCCGCAGATGGGGGCCGCCGTCAATCGATTTTAGATTTTAGATTTTAGATTGAGATTTTCCTGCAACAACTCTCCGGTCACTCCCACCCTCCGCTTCTTCCAGTCTCTCCCCCTCCCTCAACCCAACCTACTAGATGAGGGAATGCGCCGAGGAAGATGTAAAATATGGAATCGTTCCAAAAGCTTAAAATCAAAAAACTAAAATACAGATATGCCTAGAACACAAGTGCGAATATTCCTTGCACCTGCTGCTTGAGGGCAACCACATCAATTTTAGATTTTAGATTTTAGATTGTCCTCCAACAACTCTCTCCATCTCCTATGCCTAGAACTCCCAGCGAATATTCCGTGCACCTGCTGCTTGAGGGCGGCCACCGCGAAGAAGTGCGTTTCGCAACGCTGCAAGATTTTCAAAAGTGGTACAGCAGTACGCTGGTGCCGAAACAAGATTCAAGAGAATTTCTTAACGTCCCGATTAAAAATATTCAAGGCGAATACATGGTAGTTCGGCCTACCAGCGTTCTCGCAATTCGCGTAGAACCGATATTTACTTCTAGCGTCGAACGATACGATGAATAAGGAAAATAATCAATTGAGTAGGGAAGATTGGAAATTGAGCAAGATTTTTCGCTATCAGCTATTAGCGATCGCCTGTTGCGTTTTGGCGATCGCTTTTTCCGTGCCCGCCGTTGCAGCCCCGCCACTGCAACCAATTAGTCTAAATCAATTGCAAGCTGGCGAGTCGGATGATCTCGCCTTTGACGCTCAAATCTGGGGCGAAAATGGCAAACCGGGCGATAAAGAATTGCTGTTAAAGTCGCTCGACAACAGCCTCCGCTATCTCGATACATCGGCCGCCGCCACTGCTTACAGCCGCTATCCGGTAGCAGGAGTTACGCGCGATCGAGTCCGCCGTTCCCTTGATCGATTCCGCCAATTAGTTGTCAGTTCCACCACCCCATCACAACTTCAGGAATCGGTCAAGCGCGAGTTTGTATTTTACAAATCTACGGGCAAAGATGGCAAAGGAACAGTCGCATTTACAGGTTATTTCGAGCCGACTTACGCAGCATCTCGCACCCCGAATTCCGAATACCGTTATCCCCTGTACCGGATGCCGCCAAACATGGCATCTTGGCCCAAACCTCACCCGACAAGATTGCAATTAGAAGGCGAAGATGCTTTGCAGGGAAGTAAAGGATTGCTGCGAGGATTAGAATTAGTTTGGTTGCGCGATCGCTTCCAAGCATTTCTCGTGCACGTCCAAGGTTCTGCCAGATTGCAGCTAACAGATGGTAGCGTCATGACAGTCGGTTTTGCAGGCAAAACCAGTCACAGTTATACAGGAGTTGGAAGAGAATTAGTTAAAGACGGAAAATTTACTTTAGAAGAGTTAAATTTGCCTAAACTCAAGGAATATTTTACTAATTTTCCGGCAGAGATGAACAAGTATTTGCCGAAAAATGAAAGCTTTGTATTCTTCCGGGATACTAATGGAGTTCCAGCCACAGGAAGCATTGGAGTGCCAGTAACTGCCGAAAGGTCGATCGCCACGGACAAAGCTTTAATGCCGCCCGGTGCACTAGCATTAATTAGTACAAAACTCCCTTATCCGAATGCGGCGGGACAACTCGAACAAAATGCGGTAAATCGCTACGTTGTGGATCAGGATACCGGCGGTGCAATCAAAGGCGCGGGGAGAGTTGACGTATTTATGGGAACGGGGGATTTAGCGGGCGAGAGGGCCGGTTTTATCAACTCGACAGGAGAACTGTATTATCCGCTTTTAAAGTAGATTAATTCTACTTGATGTGATTGTTTGCTGTGCGTTGCAATCCCGGACACGGCACGGCCGTGTCCCTACAGATATTATCGCCGACAATCTATATTTAATCCTACTTTTCAGAATTGCTATAAAATAGAAAATACCCCTCCCCTCCAAACTCCACAAATGCTAAACAAAATTCTGCACTTCTTCAAACGACTATTTCAGCGAATATTCGGAACCCCAACCCCACCCACCCCGCCGGGGAATACCGCCATCCGCCCCACCCTAACTGACGCGGAATACGAGTCGAAATTCATGGAAATCCTGGAAGGGGTGAATGCCGGTTGGAGTCGCGGTGATGTAGCGGGATTCTTAATCGCAAAACGCCTTAAAGATGGTGAATTGGTGGCTTGGTTGCGACGGTTTGGGCAAAGATTGTTAGAGGGCGCACATGATGACACCGCTGCTACGGAGGCGGTGGCATCGCTTCAGGAATTGGCGCAGCGGCTGGTTTTGTTAGGTAGAGTTGGCAGCGGGGAATTGTCAGAGGTTGCGAGGCAAATTGGGCGGGAAATATTGACACGGTTCCCGCTGCCGGAGGTTGAGGAGGAGGATACAAAGGGGAGGGTGATTGAGGCGGTGTTTGTTGGGGATGGTTTGGGTTTTTCTGGGGAAGTGAACCGCACAGGCGCAGAGGCTGCTGCGGAGGAAGAATCTGAAGTTAATGTAGATGCTGAGGCGTGGTGTGATCGAGGGAATGAGCAGTATAATTTAGGAAGATTTGAAGAGGCGATCGCATCTTATAATCAGGCAATTGCTCTCAAACCAGACTATCACGATGCTTTGCACAACCGAGAGGTAGCGCAACGTAAGTTAGGCGAAATTAAATAGGCGGACTCGCTTGTCTCCATAATTTTTGCTAGGTATTGCGAGCGACATGATACTATTAATAAGTAATGCCAGTTTTCCTGGCTAATTATCATACATTTAAAAGAGAAGTTGGAGGACTTCAGTCCTCACTACCCACTTAATTTGTAAGGTGTGTTAGGCGCACATACAATAGGTTTATACTATTAAAATTAGTCCCAAATTATTACATCCCAAACCCACATCGAATGACACAAGTAATCGGCATTGACTTAGGCGGAACCGCAATTAAACTCGGCCGATTCGGCGAAGACGGCATTTGTTATCAATCCTTAACTGTCCCAACTCCTCAACCCGCAACGCCAGAAGCCGTTTTAGCTACAATGACCGATGCTATTTTACAACTGAATCCGGTCGAAAATGCTGTAAGCGCGATCGGCATCGGCACTCCAGGCCCCGCAGACGCCGCCGGCCGCATAGCGAGAGTAGCAATTAACCTCAAAAACTGGCATAACGTCCCCCTAGCTGACTGGGTGGAAGATAAAACCGGACTGCCGACCATGTTAGCGAATGATGCCAACTGTGCCGGATTGGGAGAAGCTTGGTTGGGCGCAGGAAGGCACTTTAAAGACCTAATTTTAATAACTTTAGGTACAGGAGTCGGCGGTGCAGTTATCCTAAACGGCAAACTATTTGTAGGCCATCAAGGGGCGGCAGGAGAACTAGGATTGATTACTATAAACCCCGACGGCCCGGAGTGCAACAGCGGCAATCGCGGTTCTTTAGAACAGTACGTTTCGGTGCAAGCAATTCGCCGAGAAACGGGTTTGGAACCGCTAGAATTAGCAAATATAGCTAAGTCGGGAGATGCCAAAGCTTTAGAATTCTGGCAAAATTACGGGCGCTATCTGGGTATCGGTTTGGCAAGTCTCATTTATATTTTGACGCCGGAAGCTGTTATTATCGGCGGTGGAATTAGTGCAGGTGCAGAATTTTTCTTGCCGAAGGTTCGAGAAGAAATTGAGCGGCGGGTGTTGCCGACTTCTCGCGAAGATTTGCAGTTATTGGTTGCTGAATTGGGCAATCAAGCAGGCATAGTAGGTGCGGCCAAATTAGCTTGGCAGCTTGTTCAATAGTTAAAATTTAAAAATTCAGCGCATTTTACGGCGCTTTTTTCATATCTAAAATTAGGATGCAACCTAAGCATTTTAGGTAAAAAAATAAAATGAATGTGAGGAGTTACTAAACATAGTCTCCTTCATTCTTCATTGTTCATGCTTCTAACTAAGGACTAAGGACTAAGGACTAATGACTGCTTCATGGCAGAGATTGTCCAGTCGTATTTTTTATGTATTCCTGAATTTGTTGATAAGTTTCCGGGTTGCTTTGGCGGAGGATAACAATATTAGTTGCGCTGTCAGGCAGGCAAAAGCTTAGCCGACCGTTTTGTTCGCAAGCAAAAGAGCTAATTCGACTCATATCGATCGCAAATTCTTTGCGGTCATAATGAATTTTAATCCACGAACCTCTAGAATTGCGATCGATGGTTTTTTTGAGGTAATCGAGAACTTGCTTGTAAGCCTCATAATTGCCTTGGGGATTGAGGATAATCGGCTGACTGCTATTAGGCAGCCAAAAGGTGAGACGCTTGTTATCCAGTTCGCTAGAAAAAGCACTTATAGTGTCAAGGTCAATTATGTATGTACTTTTCTCATAAGTAATTTTGCTCCAATAAGCCACAAAGCCTCCTCAAACCTGTGTTTCTTGGTATTTTAGGATAGTTTGACAACTCCTACCATTTTAGATTTTAGATTGTAGATTTTAGATTGGGCATGACTGATGACTATCTGGGTTGGGAAGTTGCCTAAAGTTGCATTTTTTTGGGAAACTGGTATCAGCCTTGAAATCCGTAAAAAGTTAAGTAAAAATATCAGCATTTTTACCTTCTGCCTTCTGCCTTCTGCCTTCTGCCTTCTGCCTTCTCCCTTGTGGTACTAGCCCCCCAGCCCTAGCATAGGGGTGGGGGGAAGGTTTTTCACTCGTTGAGAATGCTGCCCGATATCTAGTCCGGTAAGTGCGACCCCTATCAAATCTTATTGGTCTGTTGGGCGGGTTTTGTAATGTCGATTGTCTGGGCGATTTGAATATTGTCTATTCTGAACCGCCCCTACAGACCTCTAATATATCAGAACTAATCGATCGCACAGGAGATGAGATCAGTTTGCTGCAACTTTCCCGGCAACCAAGTCCCGGCCCTCATCTTCTAAAACATCCTGCTTTCCTTGGATGCTAGCGGCCTGGATAAACCCTTGAAACAATGGGTGGGGGGTGCTAGGTCGAGATTGGAATTCGGGGTGAAATTGGCAGGCTATAAAAAAGGGATGATTGGGAAATTCGATCATTTCTACCAAGCGGCCGTCTGGAGATGTACCGGAGACTGCATAACCTGATTCTAAGAAAAGATTGCGGTAGGCGTTGTTAAATTCGTACCGATGGCGATGCCGCTCGTAAATCACTTCTTTCTGATAAAGTTTGAAAGCTAGCGTGTCTGGGTTGACACGGCACGGATACAAACCCAGTCGCATTGTACCGCCCAAATCAACTACATCTTGCTGTTCTGGCAATAAATTAATTACCGGATTTGATGTATCCGGGTCAAATTCAGCGCTGTTGGCATCTTTTAGTTGGGCGATGTGGCGCGCCCATTCAATCACAGCACACTGCATCCCCAAACACAATCCCAAAAAGGGTATTTTATGGTGTTTGGCATATTCGATCGCCGCTATTTTGCCGTCAACTCCCCGAACCCCAAAACCTCCCGGTACAAGAATGCCGTTGATATCTTTGAGATAATTATCGAGGTTTCCCGATTCTAAATCTTCTGAGTTAATCCAGTGCAAATTCAGGTCGCAGCCGATCGCAATTGCCGCGTGTCGCAAAGCTTCGACCACCGAAAGATAAGCATCGTTTAACCGCACGTATTTGCCAACTAAAGCAATATCAATTTTGTGATTGGGACTGTAAAGCCTGTTGACTAAAGTTTGCCACTGATGCAAATCTGGCTGGCGATGTTCGAGTTGCAGCAAATTGATCGTTTGTTCCGCTAAACCCTCCTGTTCCATCATCAGCGGCACTTCGTAGATACTTTTAGCATCTTGAGCGGTGATGACACATTCTTCAGGGACGTTGCAGAATTCCGACAATTTCTGTTTCATGCCCAAAGACAGCGGCCGATCGCACCGACAGACTAAAATATCTGGTTGAATGCCGATCGACCGCAATTCCTTCACCGAATGCTGAGTCGGTTTAGTTTTCATCTCCCCAGCCGAAGGAATCCAAGGTATCAGCGTGACGTGCATATACACAACATTTTGCCGGCCGACATCCTTGCGAAACTGGCGAATTGCCTCCAAAAACGGCAAAGATTCAATATCTCCCACCGTTCCGCCGATTTCCGTAATCACGACATCGGGATTAGTATTTTTGGCTACCCGGTGAATTCGCTCTTTAATCTCGTTAGTGATGTGTGGAATCACCTGCACCGTGCTCCCCTGATACTCACCGCGACGTTCTTTGTTGATCACCGCTTGATAAATGGAACCCGTGGTGACGCTATTGAGGCGAGACATGGAAGTATCGGTAAAACGCTCGTAGTGCCCCAAATCCAGGTCAGTTTCCGCACCGTCTTGCGTGACAAAGACTTCTCCGTGCTGAAACGGGCTCAGAGTGCCGGGGTCAACGTTAATATAGGGGTCTAGCTTCAAAATCGAGACAGAATAGTCCCGCGACTTTAATAGGCGGCCCAAGGAAGCACCGACAATTCCCTTGCCGATACTGGAAACCACGCCGCCAGTCACAAACACAAATTTGCTCATAGGATTTTCGACTTTAGATGTTTCAATGTCAGGTCAGACTCAAATGTGACATAGGTAATCCATAAGGGCAACCACGGGGGATTGCCCCTACACCCATTTGACCTATCATTGACGATTGTTATGTGCTTGCAACCAAGTTGTCAAATCTGACACACTGGCCAACTCTAAGACGGCCTCTCCTAAATTCTCTAATTGCTCAGCGGATAACTGACTGATGCGAGTTGGGATCTCCGGCGACAACGGGCCGACACGGCGCTCCAACAGCCGCATAACTAACTCCAACTTTCCTTGTTTGATGCCTTGTTCGATGCCTTGTTCGATGCCTTGTTCTCTCCCGATTCTGGTAGCTTTGGTAATTGCACCGCGTTGGTCTTGAATAAAAATTTCTCGCCTTTCTAAATCTTCTAATTCATCAGGAGCGAGATTCGCTTCATTCGCAATTGCAAAAGCCTGTCGGAGTTCCGGCACATTTCCCAACTCTTCGGGAACTGACCGTAAAATTTGAGCAGTTTTCATAAAATATATCCACTTATCTGTCAGCGTTTCTAACTCCTGTAATGTCTTGTCAAATTTGGGCAACTCAACAAATACAAGTTCAAATTCATCAGCTAGATATTCGGTTGAAAAACTTTTTTCTTTGAAAACAAAGCGCGAAATCACTGTTTCCATATCCTCAAACATTGGAAAATCTGTAATCGTCAGAGCAATCACAGGGTTTAACAAGCTGTAGCGGCTTCCTGTGGTTAGCTGCATTGAATAAGCTTTAGTGGCATTGTATAAAATCCGCTTCTCGAATGACTCTACATTCAATACTTGCATTTCAATAATTACAGTTTTGTTGCCATCAATCTTAGCTTTGACATCCAAGTAAGTATCTTTGACTCCTTTGATTTTGGGAGCTAAATAGGGATCTATAATTTCTAAATCTTCGATGACTGGCTGTGCTTCGTAGAGCATGGCATTCAAGAAACTAATCAAAATGTCCTTACTTTCAGCAGACCCGAAGATTTTTTTAAAGGCAAAGTCGGTTTTGGGGTTAATAAAATTCATGGCAATTTAAATTTATTAGAAGTTGAGAGGTTGAGGTTAGAGTTATTTAATTATTTAACTATTATACAATCTTGTAGATTGGGTTCGCGGACGATCGCCCCAACCGACCTCACCCAAATACGGATCAAGCGGCCGACAGCAGTCGCCCTGAGCAATCATGGCTTCGACAAAAGTTCCAGCGCCCAGTCCGCCCCTAGGCGAGCCAATCTAAAATCTCAAATCTCAAATCTAAAATCAGCCCTACGCGCTCAGTCATTTTTCCCAAAAAGCTAACTCAGGAACGTTTCGGCAATCGTAAAGTCATGATAAGCAAAGCACCTCAAGCCTGCTAAAAACAACAGCTATGAAGTTTGTCTGCGTTCTATCCCCTCAACGGTTGCTTTCTGCTGGTATCGCATTGCTCGCTGCGATCGAGTGTGGCGCGTGGCTTGCTCCCAATGCAGCGCGGGCAAAAGATCCTGGGAAAAATTATTCGTCTGTGTCGCCGAAAATCCTCGCTAGTAACGATGTTAATTGCAATGGCGGACGATCGCCAGAAAATCGGTGTCCAGTCGGCGGTTTGTTCGTCAAAGCTCAAAATACGACCCCAGAACAAGTCTTTCCTCTCAAGCAGACTGAAGTTAAAGCCAAAATAGCTGGCAATATCTCCCGCGTCGAAGTTGTTCAGAAGTTTGAAAATCCTTTTCCAGAATCTATAGAAGCTGTTTATGTATTTCCTTTGCCCGACGAAGCGGCGGTGGACGATATGGAAATTAAAATAGGCTCACGAATTATTAAAGCTGATATCAAACGCCGCGAGGAAGCTTTGGAAATTTACGAACAAGCCAGAAAGCAAGGCAGGACTGCTGGTTTGTTGGAACAAGAACGCGACAATATTTTTACTCAGTCTCTCGCTAATATCAAACCGGGAGAAAAAATTGAAGTTACGATTCGCTACACCGAAAGTCTCAAGTTTGCCGGCGGCGATTACGAATTTGTGTTTCCAATGGTGGTAGGGCCGCGCTATATTTCGGGAAATACGATCCCCCCCAACCCCCCTTTAGCAAGGGGGGGCTATAGTTCTGGTGCCGATCGCATTAACCCGCCTGTTTTGCCTCCGGGAACACGATCGGGCCACAATATTGCTGTTTCGGTAGAAATAGATGCCGGAGTTGCGATCGGTGATGTCCGCTCTACTTCCCATCAAATTACAACTCACCGCAGCGGCAATATTGTGCAAGTCCAATTAGCCAATTCAGACACAATTCCCAATAAAGATTTAATTCTGCGCTATCGAGTCGCGGGCGAAAATACTCGGGCAACTATTTTGACTCAAGCCGACAAGCGGGGCGGTCATTTTGCTACTTATTTGATTCCGGCTTTAAACTACAAAACAAATGAAATTGTACCTAAAGATGTCGTGTTTCTGATGGATACTTCTGGTTCTCAACAGGGCGAACCGCTGGCAAAATCTAAGGAGTTGATGCGCCGCTTCATTCAAGGGCTCAATCCCAACGATACTTTTACTATTATTGATTTTGCCAACACTACGAAAGCGCTTTCAACTACTCCTTTAGCGAATACAGCAGAAAATCGACAAAGCGCAATTAATTATATTGACAAGTTGCAGGCTAACGGTGGTACTGAACTGCTTAACGGTATTCAAGCAGTGATGAATTTTCCGGCGGCGGCTACGGGAAGGCTGCGGAGTATTGTATTAATTACGGACGGTTACATTGGCAACGAAAATGAAGTGCTAGCACGGGTTCAGGGGAGTCTGAAACCGGGAAATCGACTTTATAGTTTTGGTGTCGGCGGTTCGGTGAATCGGTTTTTGATTAACCGTTTGGCGGAAGTGGGAAGAGGCACGTCTCAAGTAATTCGTCAAGATGAACAGTCAGCAGAAGCGGCAGAAAAGTTTTTTCGTGAAATTAATCGTCCGGTATTGACTAATATTCAAATTAGTTGGGAAGGAATGGGGGAAAAACCGGAGATTTATCCGATCGCGCCCCCAGATTTGTTTGCGAGTCAGCCGCTGGTTTTGTTTGGCAAAAAGACCGATCGAGCTAACGGCCAACTTCGCATCCGCGGCACTCTTGCAGGTGGCAAAGCTTACGAGCAAGTTTTACCTGTTAATTTTGCTCAATCCGGCGGGCGGCAGCGAGAGTCCACTTCAGTCGCAGCAGGCGCTACGGATTTTGGCAATCCGGCGTTAGCTCAACTTTGGGGGCGATCGCGCATTAAAGATTTAATGAATCAAATGTTTGGTGGGGAGACTAAATCTCTGGTGGAAGCTGTGACTAATACTGCTCTGACTTATCGCTTGCTTTCGGAATACACGGCTTTTGTGGCTGTGAGCGAAGAAGTGCGAGTCGAACCCGATGGAACTCGTCGTCGAGTGCAAGTGCCTGTGGAATTGCCACAGGGTGTCAGCTATGAAGGTATTTTTGAGTCCGAGGGCGCTGAGCAAACTAGAGGTGGCTCTGGCAGGGTTACCTCCACTCGCAACTCGGCACCAGTGAGTCCAGCTCCTGCTATGGCGCCGCAGCAAGGTTACGGTGAGTTGCAACGCCCGAAGCCTTTGGCTTCTCGCCTCCAAGTAGTTAGCGCCGAAGGGTTGGATGCCGGGGCGATCGCCGCTTTGACTCAATACCTGCAATCTGTTAATCTCCCGGCGGGGGTTAGCGGTGAAACCGTGTGGGAGTTATCGGTACAAGACGGCCGCGTTGCCCGATTGGCGATCGACCCTCAAACCTCGACGCTGCAAGCAACAGACGCCGTAGAGACTCTCAAGAGGGCCTTGAGTTCCTGGCAACCCCCTGCAGGATTCAAGGGCACGCTGCGCCTCAAGTTGCGAATTACGGTCGATCCTTAAGGAATGACTATCTATGTCAAGAAACATTAACTTTTAATTCAAAAATACCGAAAGCGGGATCGCTACCGCGTGGAAGATATAAAATCTTTATTAAGAGATTGCCTTTAAACAGAAAGTGATGTTATTGAAATTTATACCGTTTGAGGCAAACGCTAAAACAGTTTCCTTTCTAAAACAGTTTCCTTTCTGAAACAACCTTAACAGTAAAGATTTCTGGATCGAAACCCCACAATCATAGAAGGTATGATGCCCTATGGAAGTTAGTGAACTGCTCAACAATTACGAAAAAGGACAAAGAGATTTTACTGGAGCCGACCTCAGCGGGAAAAACCTCAGCGGAGCAATCTTAATCGGAGTCAACCTTTCCCGAGCTAATCTTTCCGGCGCTAACCTCAGCAGGGCGTTTCTCACCAAAGCAACACTCAAAGGTGCACTGCTACAAAGAACAAATCTGAGCTTTGCCAAAATGGGTGAAACCCAACTCTCAGGTGCAGATTTGACAAAAGCTAATCTCAGCGGAGCTTTTTTGGTAAAAGCGAAATTGCCGAGAGCAAAGTTAAGTGGCGCAACTTTAACTGGCGCCAACCTGCGGGGTGCTGTGTTGTGGAATGCCAATTTGTGCAGCGCCGACTTGCAATTAGTTAACTTGCTGGGCGCAAATCTGACGGCAGCTAATTTTAAATGGGCAAACCTTTATGGTGCAAAGCTCAACAGTGCAAAACTTTTTGGAGCTCAATTAACAGGAGTCAGTTTGCGGCGAGCGCAGTTGACAGGGGTGAATCTCTGCGGTGTAGATTTAAGCGGCGTTAACGTGAGCGAAGCTAAACTAATGGGAGCTAATTTGGAAGGCTCGAATTTGGCGGGGGCGAATTTCAGCGCGGCTCAGTTGCGTGGGGTGAAGTTGGCGGGTGCAAACTTAACCGGGGCTAAGTTGAGGGGAAGTTGTTTGAGAGGGGCAAATCTGAATTGGGCAAAGCTGTGTCAAGCAGATTTGATTGCAGCAGATTTGAGCGAGGCGACGTTAATAGGAGCTAATTTAGATAATGCTTTGTTGGCGGGAGCTATTTTGCCGGATTCTACTAGGCGCTATTTTTCCTTAGCTGGGGCGGGCAGAGTCAATTCTTGGGAAGTTAATGAGATTAACGGTTGATTGTTGATTGATGACTGTTGACTGATGACTGTTCACTGTTGACTGATGACTATGACAATTAATTTTGGGGTGGTGCTGGTAACTGCTGCATCGGAGGCGGAGGCGGAAAATATTGCTAAAACTCTAGTTGAACACAAGCTGGCTGCTTGTGTGAGTTTGTCGCCAATTCGCTCTATTTATACTTGGCAAGGTGAGATTCATGCCGAGTCAGAGTGGCAGTTGGTGGTTAAAACTGATTTGGCTAAGTTTGAGGCTTTAAAAACAAAAGTTCAGGAACTCCATTCCTATGAAGTTCCCGAAATTATTGCTATTCCTATTATCGCTGGCAGCCATGCTTATCTGAATTGGCTGGGACAATCTTTAAATTTGTAGTCAAGACTTTACTCCTAAATTATCTAATGAAGAGGAACTAAAGTCTTTACTAAAAACTGTCAGAAACCTAGGAATTATGACTGGTAGGGCCGATGACGCCGATTTTGTGGCGAAAACTTAGTTCGCCACCGAACCAGCCTGTAATGCCCAGCAAGGTTGCAACGACGATCGATATTGCTAAACCTGTATATACGATCGGCTCAGCCGGATTTCCTTGTCGCAACACCAGGTTAATCAGGGTAAGTACCATAACCGCCACATTGCCGCCCATGTGCAACCAACCGGCACTGCGATCGCGCACTCTTTTAACTTTGAAAAAATCTAAAAAGCCCGTGATTGCTGCTAAAATCCCGGCAGCAAAACCGACACCCATCAGCCAAACCGAAGCTCTCGCCCAAAACGGATCGCTTGTGAGCCAATAACCGATGTCCGTGCCGGCGGCTCCTACTAAAAAGGCTACCGGAAAGATGACGATGATGGGGTGGATGGGATGGCCTGCAACTGAAAGCGTACTCGTAATGCCGGCGTCGCGATACTCTGAGTCGTCACTTTCGAGAATCGGCGGAATATTGGGATAAGGCGTACTATTTCTTTGATTTGTTTCCATGATTTCTACAGTAACTTTTGTACAACAAACCCATTTTTATTGGATTGAACTTAATCCCAAACCCGCTCGCCATTTTCGTCAACGCGGGCCTGCCGAATTACGTCAGAAATTTCATCGGCGTCTTTGACGTGGTGCAAAGCTTTCTTTTCCCCATCCTGTTCTTCGACGATCACATAAGTTGGAACTGTAACAACATCTCCCGTGATGTCTGGTACGTGGTCTACCGCCAGTTGCTGCGCTTTTTCTTCAATGGTTTGCGGTTCGTCGGAAATGCGATCGCCCGGATTGACAGTGCGCTCCATATCTTTGCCTGGTTTGTCGATACTCATAAAAACCTCTCTGGTATTTCTAATTTTTTTGCTGACTCTAATTCCTACTATTGAACGAAAAATATCCCTGCACAAACATCTCCCGAGGGGTGGAAGTTTCAGTTAGGGCGATCGCAGGCAGCCTCTTCCTGTAGGTAGAGGTTTTTCGATTGGTTCCGAAAAAACGTAAGCTAAAATCTAAGCATGATATTTTCCTTCCCTTTGAGTTGCCCATGAAAAGTTACGATTGGATTGTTGTCGGCGGCGGCATTACGGGTGCGTCACTGAGTTACGAACTGGCAAAAAAAGGTTTTGCTGTGCTGCTTTTGGAACGAGATGCTACCATGCAAAATGCTACTCGTTTTAGTTATGGTGGCTTAGCTTATTGGTCGGGTACGACTGATTTAACTCGGCAATTGTGTGGGGAAGGTATCGAACGCCACCGCAATTTATCGGCGGAATTAGATGCTGATACTGAGTTTCGCGAGTTGGATTTGTTGCTGACAATTGATGCGGGCGATGATGCCGAAAAAGCGGCAGCTAATTATGCGGATTTTGCGATTCCTCCGCAGCTTTTGAGTGTTGCAGAAGCTGGCGAGTTGGAACCTTTGCTAAATAAAAGTGCGATCGCCGGAGCTCTGACTGTGCGTCACGGTCACATTTCGCCGCCAGCCACAAATAAAGCTTATTGTCAAGGGTTTCTGCGGTTGGGAGGCACGATAGAATTTGCTGAAGTAATTGGGTTTATAGAAGAGGGAAATCGGATTTCGGGAGTCAAGACTGCCCAGGGAATTTATCGTTGTGAAAATGCTGTGGTTTGTGCTGGAGGTTGGAGTCGGAGTTTGCTGAAAGCCGCTGGTGTTTCTGTGGGAGTTTATTTTACTCACACGGAGATTTTGGAAACTGCACCTGTGGATTTGAAACTCAGGACTTTGGTGATGCCTGCGGTATTAAAACGTTTTGAATTGGAAGCTGAATCGAGTAGAAATGAGGTGGATTTTCTTTGGGATGAACCGGGTAAAGAGTTGCTGCCGCCGATTTTAGATTCGGGTGGAATTCAGTTTAATGATGGGAGTTTGCGGATCGGGCAATTGTCGCGTACTTTGAGCGATTTGAATGCTAAAGTCGATCGCGAAACCAGCGAAACGGCAATTCGTGCAGGAATCGGCAAGGTTTTGCCTGATTTGGCAGGTTTATCGGCAACTTGGCACGAGTGTATTGTGGCATTCAGCGCTGATAATTTGCCTGTAGTGGGGCCGATTGCCGATCGCCCTGGATTGCACGTTTTTTCGGGCCTCAGCAATCCTTTGGTGATTGTACCTGCTTTGGCTGAGCGATTTGCGAAGGCGGCGGGAGAAGAAGAGAGGGCGATCGAGCTTTTATCTCCCAGTCGATTTATCGCAGAAGAAAGTTCGGCAACGGATTCTGTAACGGATGTAACGGATGTCAGGAAGAAGGAAGAAGGAAGAAGGATAGATGACTAATGACTACTGACTAATGACTAATGACTAATGACTACTGACTAATGACTACTGACTACTAACTAACAAAGGCAGCGTGACAATAAATGTAGTACCTTTGTCGATCGCACTTTCCACACTTATTGTACCGCCGTGCAGGTCAACTATGTGTTTGACTATGCAGAGTCCCAAACCCGATCCTTTAATCTTGCCTACATTAGCACCCCGTTCAAACTGCTGAAATAGTTTTCCTTGATATTCCGCTGTCATCCCAATTCCCTCATCTCGAACGCACAAAATTATTTGTTGGTTTTCGCAGCTTAAGTCTAAACTTACCTTGCCGCCGTTTGGAGAATATTTAATGGCGTTTGAAAGCAAATTAGTCAGAAGGTGGTGCAGTAGTTTGGCATCGAGATTGGCGTGCAGCGGATTTGTGTGACTGCGGAAATGTACTAGGTGTTTGTCGGTGACGATAGGTTGCAGTTCTTCTAAAATAGAATTGCATAAATCCGTCGCATTAATATGATTTAAATTTAAGGAAATTTTGCCGGACTCTGCTTTGCTAAGCATTAAAATATCTTCCAGCAACCCACTCATATTACTAACTGCTTTTTTTATGCGATCAACATTTTTATTGCTAGTTCCGGGGTGTCTATGCAAGTCGCTATCTTCTAGCATTTCAGCCGATAACTGTATAGTAGTTAAAGGAGTGTTTAAATCGTGGTAAGCCATTGAAATAAAGCGCGATCTATTTTCGCTTTTTTCTGCTGCTAATGCCATTGATTTTTTCAGACTAACTGCTTCTTGATGTTTGCTCAGTGCTATCTTGATAGTGGCGTGCATTTCTCTTTCTTTAAAAGGTTTGAGCAGGTAGCCGTAAGAACCAGTATTTTCGGCTCGCTGCAAAGTTTCGTCGTCGGCATAGGCAGTTGTATAGATAATTGGTATATCTAATTCTTGATTAATTATTGCTGCTGTTTCTATGCCGTCAATGTCGCCTTTGATAACTATATCCATTAAAATTAAATCGGGTCTTAGTTCGCGGGCGCGCTGGATGGCATCCGCTCCTGAAGAAACGATATCGGCGATTTGATATCCCAATTTTTCTAATTTAGGAGATAAATTTTTAGCAATTAACAGTTCGTCTTCGACGATCAAAATATTAATTGGTTTTTCAGCAAAACTCATATTCTCACAATCTTTGAAAGTAGTTTAATTCGTTAAATTTCAAGTGAAATGCTGTTCCAACTTGTCTGGATATTTCGATGGTTCCTTCTAACTGCTCGGTTAAAGTGCAGACAACTTGAAACCCCATCGAGTGAGTTTTCCGAAAATCTAAGTTTTGAGGAAAGCCAATGCCGTTGTCCTTAACTAAGAGGTTGATTTCTTGATCGCCAGTTTGATAACATTCTACACTAATTGTACCAGTTGTGCCATCAGGAAAAGCGTGTTTCAGGGTATTTGAAACCAATTCATTGGCAATTAAACCGCAGGGAGTAGCGGTTTCAAGATTTAGGGAAATTGGCTCAGCTAATACCTGTAACTGAATTCGGTTGTTGCTAATATTGTAAGAGTGAAACAAGTTACTTACCAAATCTTCGAGATATTCTCCAAAATTAATTTGCGCCAGGTTAGTCGAGCGGTACAGTTTTTCGTGAATCAGAGCCATAGAATAAAGGCGATTCTGACTTTCTTCAAACATTTTGCTTACTTGCGGGTCAGCAACTGTGTTCGATTGCAATTCTAACAGACTGGCAACTACGCAGAGGTTGTTTTTGACGCGGTGGTGAATTTCTTTGAGCAAAATTTCTTTTTCTTTGAGGGAGTTTTTCAAATTTGCTTCCGCTTGTTTGCGATCGCTTAGTTCAGCTTGCAGTTGCTGGTAAAGTAGAGATTGCTGAATGGCGATCGCCAATTGATTCACCAACTGCTGAAATAAATTGATTTCCCATTCTTGCCAATCACGAGGGCCATCACATTGGTGGGCAATCAGCAATCCCCAAAGTTGGCTGTGCTGAATAATCGGCACTACTAACTTTGCCATAACTTGAATCTGTTTCATAAACTCCGCTACACAAGGTGTAAGTAAGGGAGAATCTAGTTCGGAGATCGCAGAAATTCGCCCTTGCAGATAAAGCTGATAACTTTGGGGAGGAAAAGCCTCTTCGCCAAAACATCTATCCACCAGTTGGCTGCATCCTTCTGCCACGGCTTCAGCAATGACTCGACCGCCACCTTCTGGTAAAAGTTGATAAACCAAAACTCGATCGGCTAATAATACTTGCTGGAGTTCCGCAACCGTGGTGTTGAGAATTTCCTCTAATTGCAAAGACTGGCGGACACGACGAGCGATCGCCTCCACAAGTCGTTCTTGCTCGAACTGCTGCCCCCTAGCGAGTTCGGCGTATTTAGAATTGCTGATATCAGCGGCATAACCAATAATTTCGATCGGAATGCCCCTGCTGTCAACCAATAGTTTTAGTTCCGTCCTTAGCCAGCGGTAAATTCCGTCTTGGTGTAGAAAACGGTACTCGCAAATGCAATTTTTTCCCTCGCATAAATCAGAAAAATTAACTAAAAATTGTGGCCGATCTTCAGGGTGAATCCGGCTAGACCAAAATTTAGAATCTGCTAACAATTCTTGGGGCTCGTAGCCAACGATTGTCTGAACGTTGTCGCTGATGTAAGTAGTACAAAAGTCCCCCGTCGGTGCGGCTGTAAAAATTACCGCCGGATTAGAACCCAGCAAAAATTGCAGGCGTTCTTTTAACTGCTGAAATTCCATTTCTGCCCGCTTACGATAACTGATATCTTCGATCGCCCCCATGCTGTAGAGAGGAATGCCCTCGCGATCGCGGATCAGCGTCACCGTCAAGTTTGCCCACATCAGCTCGCCATTCTTCTTAATCAAGCGTTTTTCCCTTTGGAAGCGACAAATCTTGCCCTCGACCAACTGCTTGATTTGCTCCACATCTGCTTGTAAATCTTCTGGATGCGTGAGTTCAGTAAAAGTCATGGTAGCCAACTCCGAATCGCTGTAGCCCAACATCTGGCGGTGAGCTTCATTCACTTTGATCGTGCGGTAGTCGCGCACGCTTGCCAAACCAAGCGCGATCGGAGCATCGTCAAATAAGTTGCGAAACTTTTCCTCGCTCTTTTGCAGTGCAGCTTCTGCGTGTTTGCGAGCGGTAATGTCTCGGGCGACCCACATCACCCGATCAATCTCCAGCGGCGAAATACTGGCATCAAACCAAAATAATTTGCAGCCAATTTCCATGCTGTATTCAACTCTGTGGGTTTGCCCAGATGCCAATGTTTGGCGAATGTGGGTCAGGGCAAAATTAGCTTCCGCTTCTGGGAAGATGTCGGCGACGGTTTTGCCCAGCACTTCAGGAGCCGGTTTGTACAACAGTTCGGGAGCCGTGGGGGCGATTTTGAGGTAGCGGCCGCTTGCGTCGAAAACCATGACGATATCCGTCATGGCATTAAACAGCGCTAGCAGTTCGGCTTCGGATTTTTGGAGTTTTTCTTCGGTCAATTTGCGATCGGTAATGTCGGTGTCAGTGCCAGTCAGGCGGAAGACCTTGCCAGAAGCCGATCGGATCGCGCTGCCGCGGGCAAGTATCCAGCAAATGCTGCCGTCTTTACGCAGCATCCGGTGTTCTATTTGATAAATTTCTGTCAAACCCTCTAGATAAGCATTTACTGCTTCGGCGACTGCAACTCGATCGTCGGGATGAACATGAGACGCCCAATTTTCCATGCGGTTAGGAATCTCTGCGTCCTGATACCCCAACAAAGCTTTCAAAGACGGAGCAATGTAGATTTCGTCGGTTTCCAAATTCCAGTCCCAAACCCCCACTTTGCCAGCCGATACTGCCATTTCGTACCATTGTGTCCGCTGCTGCACTCGCAGTTCTAATTCTGCATTGAGCTGCTGCAAAGCGATTTCTGCTTGTTTGCGATCCGTGACATCCCGGCCTGCAGCTTGATACTCGACGATTTGTCCGCTCTCGTCGAATATCGCCCGATCGATCCACTGCTGCCAGCGAATTTCCCCGCTCGACAAAATTACTCGGTGTTCGCAGGTAAAAATAGGGTTGTCGGGAGACACAGAAGTATATTGCTGTTGAAACATTTCTCGGTCTGCTTCTGGCAGCAGGGACATGAAGCATTTGCCGAGTAAGTCGAACGGTTGCACGCCGAAATAACGACAGTAAGCTTGATTGACAAAAGTTATTTTACCGTCTGGGAGGTAGCGGCAAATCAGTTCGGTTTGGTCTTCCACAATCGCCAGGTAGCGCGCCTCGCTCTGCCGCATGGCATTTTCGGCATTTTGGCGATCGCTGGCTTTTTCTAGTTCACAATTGCCCTCTAACAGTTCGCATTGTTCCTGGAGTTTTGCCACTTCTTGATGCAGTGCCTCGATCCAGCTATACATTGCTGGGCGAATCCTTTTTTCGCTGACTATACCTACTGGCTGACCCCGTTCATCTACAATTGGCAAGCAATCGATCGAGTATTGACAAAATAGCTTGAATGCGGTAGTAATATCTGTAAATTCGGATTCTTGTAAGACAATTAAATTCCGCGTCATTGCGTCGGCAACTTTCATGCCTTGCCATCCGTATTCGGAGGTGGCTAAGTTGAGCACATCTTCCGGGCTTAGCAGTCCGACTAGCTGATTTTCATCGACAACTAAGACGCAACTAATCGATGCTTTTACAGTTTCGTTTGAGTCGGGAAGTGCAGGTGAATTAGGCATTAGGCAAGGGTTGCTCATCCCACGCATCAGGGCGATCGCCTCTACGAGCGAAGTTGAGGGCTCAACCGTGGCAGGGTGGCGATCGACAGCTTCGTCGGGCGATCGTAAATTTGCCGACAAATTAGCTAGTTCCATTAGTCTTGGTCAAAAAGTATTGCTAATTAACTTTAGCAACACTTTTAGTCATCAGCCAGATGACTGATCACTTATGACTGATGAGCTGCCTGATTTTCGACCAATGAGAATATAAGTTTTCATTACCCCTTTGCCTTTAACTTCAATCATTCCTCGCTCCTGAAATAAATATTTATTTTCCAACAACTTATAAGTAGTTTCGCTCACTTGAATCCGCCAAGGCAAACCCTGAGATTCCATGCGGGAAGCAATATTTACCGTGTCGCCCCATAAATCATAAATAAACTTCTTTATACCAATTACTCCGGCAACAACCGGGCCGCTGTGAATGCCAATGCGGATGCTAAAATATTTATTATGGCTAGCATTAAATCGGGCTATTTCTGCTTGCATATCTAAGGCAAATTGGGCGATATCCTCTGCGTGGTCTGCCCTGGGTTCAGGCAGCCCTCCAACCGCCATGTATGCGTCGCCGATGGTCTTGATTTTCTCTAAACCGTGCTGTTCGCACAAAAGGTCGAATCCTGAGAAAATCTTATTTAAGAGATCCACAAGTTCGATCGGATTCATGACGGCAGACAAAGCAGTAAATCCCACAATGTCTGCGAACAAAACAGTCACTTCCGGAAAGTATTCGGCAATAGTAGTTTCGTTTTGCTTAAGGCGTTCTGCTATTGCCTTGGGCAAGATATTTAACAGCAGCTTTTCGGATTTTTCTTGTTCTTCCCGCAGGGCATCTTCTGCTTGCTTGCGTTCCGTAATGTCGTGGTAACTCCAAACTCTGCCGATAATTTTATCTCCCAGCCGCTGCGGTTGGGAATAGCGTTCAAAAAATCTGCCGTCTTGAAATTCCAACAAGTCGTAACTTTCGGCTTCTGGCTGCTCGTAAAGCGATTGTATTCTCTCTTGAAATGCTTGGGGATTCTTCATTTGGTTCAGGACAAAGGCGATCGTTGTGGCGTCGTCTCGCAGTGCCATCACTTCGTTAGGTATGCCCCACATTTCCACAAATTGTCGATTGAAAGTGACGATTTTTCCGCTCCTGTCAATCGCTAAAATACCGTCCGCAGTAGAATCAAAAGTTGCTAGCAGCAGGGACACAGATTTGGCTAGGGCGTCTTCGGCCATTTTTCGAGCAGTAATATCTCGCAAAATAGCGCGAATTGCTACTAGCGATCCTGCCGCAAATTTACAGCTTATGCTCCCTTCGAGCAAAATTTTTTCATGATATTTAGTAATAAATATTAGTTCAATAGAGTGCGGATACAATGTATCTTCATTTACGCTTTTTTGGGTAAGAGCTTGATACAATATATCCCGAGAGTCGGGGGAACTGTTCGGATGAATGATATCAAAAACAGTCATTTGAGCAATTTCTGATTCGGTGTAGCCCAGAGTTTCCCGCCAAGCCCGATTTACATACAAAAAATGACCGTCCGCTCCTATACTTTGAATTAAGTCAGTAGCATTTTCAAATAAGTCTCGCAGTTGTTCTTCGCTTTCCCGCAAAGCTATTTCCGCTTGCTTACGCTTAATAAATTGACCGAGTTGGCTGCCGATGGTTGCCATTATCTGGAGCAATTCTTCATCAAAACACTGCACTTCCCGGCTGAATAAAATCATCACCCCCAACACAGACTTTGCCGAATTTTCAGGATCGTAGTCGCCCACAATTGGAAAACCAAAAGCTCCGTGGAGTCCTTCTTCAGCAGCAATTTCGCGGCGTATACAACTGTCGTTTTTTGTGACATCGGCAATCCACTGAGAGGAACCGCTGGCCCAAACGAAACCCGGTAATCCTTCGCCAAACGCACAAGTCATTTGTTCGGTAAATTCGGCAAATTTGGGGATAGAAACTGAGCGTTTTGTCCAACTGGCGACGCAGCGAAGCAAATTGGGGTCGGAAACCGCAGTTATTCTCTTAGTTTCTGACAGCAGTTTTTCCCCAGATTCTGGCATCCAAAGTTCGGCAGTATCCCATCCCAAGCTGTCACAAATGATGGGAAGAATTGCTGCTATAGCTTTTTTGATTGTTTCGGATGCCGACAGGATGCGAGTGGTGACGTACTGAGTTATTTGTCGCTTGCGGGCGCGCTGTCTATCTGTGACATCGCGGCCGATGTAAACGAAATCTTGAAGGGCGGGCCCAGAGCCAGAAATACCTTTAATATCAGTCGAAATCGCCGTACAGGAAAACGAAACTGTTAGCTTTTCTCCGGTTTTTGCCGTGCAAATTACTTCGGCGTTAGTTTGAGATTGTTGAGGTTCCTCTTGGCTGACTGCTTGCAAAGAGGAGCCAAAAGCAGCAAGAGCGTCTATTTGCTGGCCTACTAATTCTGATTCGCTGTAACCGAACAAATCTTGAGCCGCTTGATTGACTTTTTTAATCTTTCCCGAGGCTGTTGTTACCAACAAAACTTCGGCCATTGAAGTAATAATTTTTTCAACATAATTATTAGTAGCCGCTAAGGTACTCAATAAAATATTCATTTCATTGGTAGCTTGCACTAGAGTTTGTTCTAAAGCCATCCTCTCGCTTACGTCTTGAAAAAATATAATTAATCTCTGATAATTCTCGTCATTGGTGAACTCCACGATATACATATCAAAATAAAGCCGCGAACCATTTTCTAATAGTCGCGTCATCGCTTTTAATTCAAAATTTGGCAAACGTTTTTCAAAAATATCAATTAAAATTTCTTCAGTTCCCACCAATTCTGGAAAGGGAATGCGGACATCGTTGCCGGCGATTACTTCGTCGGGAGAGTCTGCAAACCGCTGCACTTTCAGGGAGATTTCTTGGATTAAAAAGTTTTTATCCAGTGCTAGGTACTCCAAATGGTGGGGAACTAACAGTTTTTTTAACAAGGTTTTCATGTGAGGTTTTTAGTATTGAAGGCGCCCTCTGGATGTAATTATATAAAATTAATTTATTTATCTCTGTTTTTCAAAGGGAATTCTGACTATAAAGGTAGTGCCTAACCCTATCTCGCTATAAAATTCAATTTGACCTCCGTGCAATTCTACACACTGCTTGACTATGGATAAACCCAGTCCTGTACCGGGTATTTTTCCGACATTTTTGGCTCGATAATAAGATTCAAACAGTTGTTCTTGGTCTTCTATAGGAATGCCAATGCCTGCGTCTTTAATTTTAAATATAGCTTCTTCATTGTTATGACAATTTAATTCAAAATAAATATGGCTGTCGAGGGGTGAATATTTGACAGCATTTGACAGCAAATTTGTCAAGATGTGCCGCAGCAATTTTGGATCTAGTGCGGGCAACTGTTGCGTTTCCTGCGAGTCGGTATCATTTTGTTTCGCGGGCGTAACTAATTCTTGATAAATAAAGTTAATTGTATGATTTTTTCCATAACTAATTTTAATTGATTCTACTAACTCGCTGCAAAATTTTTTTAAGTCAACTGGTGCGGGATAGAATTCGAGTTTTCCTGCTTCGGCGCTGCTAAGCAACCGCACGTCCTCTAATAGCTGAGCCATTTGTTGAGATGCTGATTTAACGTGTTGCAGGTATTGTTGTTTTTCCGCGTGGGTGATTTCGTCCCCGTAGTCTTGGAGGATTTTAGTAGCAAATAATACTGTACTTAAAGGATTGCCGAATTCGTGAGCAATCATTGAGAAAAAACGAGATTTTACCTGTCTGAGTTCTTGCTCTTTTGCCAAAGAGCCGCGAATTTCTATTTCTTGTTGTTTGCGTTCTGTGATGTCCCTGCCTATATAAATGAAATCGTAAAGTCCCTCTAATTCTGTCTGAATTGCCGAACAGGAAAATTCTACCCAAATTTCTTCTCCTGCTTTAGTAGTGCAGACTATTTCTAGTTCTCTACGCAGCTCTTGCTGAGACAAAATATAGCGGTGGCGAGCTTGGTAAATTAATGTTTCTTCTAGTAATATTAAAGACAGGGGGTTGCCGATCAATTCTGCTTCGCTATACCCAAATAACCATTGAGCGGATTGATTGATTGTTTTGATAGTTCCTAATGTTGTTGTCACTAACAAAGCATCGCCCATCGAACGAATAACTTTATCTATATAATCTTTAGAAGCGGCTAAGGCGCTAACCAAAAGATTAGCTTCATTCGCGCTCTGAATCAACGATTGCTTCATCACCATCTTTTCGGTAGTATCTTCAATCAAAATTAGCAATTTATTTGGCACATCTTCTTGTTCTTCTTCATATTTGATAGCCAACATATCAAAGTATAAAGGGCGGTTCGGGTCGGCAAACCGGGCGATACCTTTGATTTCAAAACCCGGCAGCCGTCCCATAATGATAGACATGAGGATATTTTCAATGCCAATCAGTTCGGGAAAACTGATGCGAGCATCTGCACCGGGTATCGCGTCGCCCGGAGTATCGGCATAGTGCTGCACTTGGGCGGAGGTTGCCTGAATGATAAAATGGTGATTGACTACAAAATACTGTGTTTGTCGCGGCCCTAACAGCTTTTTTAACAGGGGGTTCATACTTGTTCTACCATTGTGTAAGCTAGTTTGTAGAAAATTTCGTCAACGTCTTTGCCTGTTTTAGCAGATGTCGTGCAGACTCCTATTACTTTGTCTTGACCTATCGAATGGGATATTTCCACTAGCAGCGCTAATTTTTCCTGGTCAATCAAGTCTACTTTGTTCAAAGCGACGATAATTGACCCTTTAGGATTGACTGAAGAATAAAGCTGAATGTGTTCGGAGATTCGCTCAACTGTTTCGGAGCGGCTGACATCGGCAACGATTAGAACGCCGCTAGCTCCCTGCAAGTAAGTCGGTGCTATTCCTTTGAATTTTGTATGTCCTTCTAAGTCCCAAATTAGCAACTGTGCAGTCACGTTTTCCCGCTGTTTTACGCCTTCTAATTCTACGTTTTTGCGAGAAATTTTTACTCCCACGGTGGAGAGGTATTGGTCGGTGAATTGCCGATCAACAAAACGGCGGATTAGGCTGGTTTTGCCCACGCCAAAATCGCCGATCATACACATTTTTTTAGATATAGTAACTGACATAATTATTTACTGTTTATGGTCTTAGTTATTGGTTCAAATACCACGCATCTGCTTAAAAGTCGTGGTTGATTGGGTTCCACGTCGGCAGGAGGATTGGGGATGCCAACCGTTTGGAGGCGCTTCGGATCAGCACCTTGCCGCACTAAAGCATCTCGCACTGCTGCGGCACGCCTGAGCGACAACTGTTGATTTGTAGCAATTTCCCCAGTTTGATCGCTGTGCCCAATTATCTTAATCTGTTTTTGAGGATATTGATCCATGAATTTTTTGACACTGGCGATGATTTCTTCATGTGTTGAGTCTAATTTTGTCGTTCCTGGCTCGAAGTAGATGCGGGTTGTAATTTTCAGCGGATCTAATTTAACTGTGCTAATCACAGATTGAACACCGGGAATTTGCTTCAGGGACTGAGCTATTTTCTGTACGTCTGCACCTTCTCTAACTGTGCCCTCTACAGTCACTTTACGATCGCCATACCGACTAAAAATAGAAACACCCTCTCTCTGGTTCAAAACTGCGGTAATCCGCTGCACCTCGGCCGCAGTCAAAACTGGATCGGGGGGGACATCTACAGCTACTATTCTATTATCTAATTGCAATTTCGGTGCAGTTGAGGCGGCTATTTTTGCGGCTTGTGCCCGCAATTCTTGATTTGGCAACTTACCAGTTAGCTTTAAAGTTTTGCCATCAACTGCCACATCTAAGCGGTAAACTGCTAATTCGGGAGTCGAGGCTAAAGCTGCAATGGCATTTGCTTCGAGGCGGCGCTCAACACTGCTGCGGTATTGATAAATTCCCCAAGGTACTAAGATTAAGCTCAGGGCAGCTAAACTGATAGCGGCTAGGGCGATCGGGGGTTTTTTAGATTTTTCCGTTTGTAGCGGGTCGAATAAAGTTTTTATACAAGGGTGCAGCGACTCCGGTATAGTGCCCGGATCGCCGTTAAACTCGTGAATTACTTGAGCATAATTAAGAATGAGATTACTAACGGTTTCTCGTATTTTCTTGATGAAAGAGTCTGGCGGTTCTCCTTTGATCACGACTGCCATGTAGCAATATCCCGCTACTTCTAGCAGAATTTTTGAGTCGCCGTATTCAATTTGATTTAGTTCGGAAGATTCTCCCGGCTGCACGATGCACTCGTTAACAAAGCTGCGAATAGCTGTCAGCATTCCTGCTACCATTTCTGATTCTAACTGGTAGCTTTCTGAGTTTTGAACTTCGGAAATTATCAAGCCAGATGCTTTGTGAATTAAGAAGGCTGCTTGGACGGTAAAGGGTACTGATTCTTTGAGGATTAATTCAGCTTCGGAGACTCCTTGTACTTTGGAGCGAATTTTTCTCTGGAATCCTTCGACGCTGATGGCATTTGACACTTTTTCATTGATTGTCTTGATAGCTTCTGCCATGTATCGGGAAATTGTACTGCCAATTACGGGATAGAGCGCATCCACCATAGAGTCGCGTTCGAGTTTTATTTGGGCTGTAATCGCTTTGCCCATTTCGGGGGCGAGGGCTTGAGCGATCGACTCTTGGTCAAGGCGAATTTGCTCTTTAATTGCCAGACCAATTTCTGGGGCGATCGCGTTAGCAATATCCGCTGGGGAATTCACTATTTGTTGAGCAAGTGCCTCGGGAAGCAGCTCAGCTATTGCCGCACTCATTGCTGACTTGTTTTCCTGAGTTTTTGCCCTAATCACTTCGTCAATAATTGGGACGATCGCCTTGACAACTTCTTCTCTGGAATCGGCAATTTTGCGGCTGAGAATTTCTGCGATCCAAGGCAACATCAACTCAATCAGCTCTTGGGGCTCGTAGATTTGGTTCTCCAGTTTTCCTAATTTATCGTCGATTGTTGCCATCAGGTGGCGCACCCCCGGCAAATCGTTTTCGGCCAGCAGACTTTTCACTTGCTCGATATCCGAGATTTGCGAGCCAAACATCAGATTTTGCAGCCTTTCCATCGCGCTGTCGGCTTCATTTAAATCCTGTTTAATTTGCCCTAATATTTCTGTCGGCTGTTCTCGTAAGTTGGGAATTTCTATATCCGAAGCCACCGCAGCATCTAAATATCCAGTTTCTGGTGGCTCTGAGACTGTGGAAACTATGGAATTATTGGGAATTTCCGAGGGTTCTGACTCGGTTTCGGGAGCGGAAAAATCCTGTAAATGCCGATCGAACCCGTGGGATTTTTGAGCCTGTACTTCCTGTAGAGAATCTTTCATTGTCAAGTTAGACAATTCTTCGACAGGCTTTGATTCCTCCTCCAAATCCGCCTGGGCGATCGCTGAAACATCTATAGTTTTAGCTGATGAATAGTCTTTTTCCAGTTCTGAAGTGTTTAGTTTGTGAGTAGCGAATAGCAAACTTTTGAACTCGTCTGCAACAGGCGGGGCATCGCCAGACTCCGGCTTGCGATCGCCAGTTTCGGGTACACTTGCTGCAACTTCCTCTTGCTTTTCTGAGGAAATACCTAACAAATCCATCAACCCGCCGAGGGCCCCAGCTTGATTTTTTTCGTCGCTGCTGTCATCTTCGGGCTCTGCATTTTCCTGGTTGGAACCTGCAATAATTTTGAGATCGACTAACAGATTCAGCAAGGGTTCGAGCTGGGTTGCTGCATCGGCAGCGGACTCGTCAGGTTTAGAAACAAAACCCTCTAACTCATTTTCGTCAGCCGGATTTTCTTTCGGTAAAGCCATGCGTTATTATCCGTTATGGTGGCGCTCCGGCAACAGAAATTCGGTATTTAACTTATTATCCGCAACGCCTTTAAGTTCGGGTACAAATTCTGTTCCTTTGAGCCTCATGCCGAGTTCAAACAGAATTTCTGCCATGTCGTCTCTAGAAACTTTAACATCTCTGAGCATAGAAAAACGACGATCGAGCTCTTCAAAAACCTGTGTTTTCAAAGTGCGGGTTTCTTCAGATAGTCGATCTCTGGTTTTGGAGAGTTCGTCGCGAAGCGAATTGGTTTGATTGTCTATAGCCTCGTCGAGGGCTTCCATGCTGCTGGAGAATTTGCGGTTAACGCGATCGACTTGCTGACGGATATCTGCGCTTTCTTCTTGGGTGTTTGAGGTGAGCGATTTAACTTTCTTTTCTAACGAATCAACAGCAGCCTTCATTTCTCCTGAAAGAACTGTTTTTACTTGTTCGATGCGAGTTTGCATATCTTGCTGCATCATCGACAAGTCGGAATCTATTTTATCGAAGCGATTGTCGTATTCTCTAAGCTGCGCTCCAAAAATTATATCGCGAATCTGGTCGATATTTCCCAGCCGTTCGCGCATTTCTTCTTTAGTTATTTCGGCCATGCTTGTACCTAGGATCTCCGGAGATTGTGAGTTTAAGAACTGGGCTAGTGATTTACTACCGTTGTTGGTGGCACTAGCTTTTTTGAGTGGGTGGGCTTTTATTTTTTGAACTCTCACCCCTGCGTCGGGGATGGGATTTTTTAGAGTATTGACTCTAAATATCCTGAGATTCAAATTTTTGAGCCTGGCCTTGTCACCAAAAATGGCGGTTTGCTATCCTTGGCTTGCAGCAAGCTCATAGAAGCGTAGATTTTGCTGCTATACAGTACAGCGGGGTAGATTTTAATGTCTTGTACTTACATATTCAATCATATCGCATCTTGACAGTGCCTCATACCACAGCGCTTGATCCCCGGCAAAAAGCAGGGCGCGCGGGCGCACACCTCCCATTATATAATATATAACTCAAAAGCTGCACCGATCGCTCGCCGATCGGCTCCGAGGATGTAGCCTTTGACCTGAAAGCACTTATACAGTCGAACTCTGCCCCTCTCCCCCTCGAATTCTCTTCTCCTGCGATCGCCCTATAAAAATTCATAGGGCCCGATCGACAGCGATCAGACCCAATAATATGAGAACTTTGTTTTTTCTAACAAACGAGATGTGTTTCCGATTGAGAACTGTTACTTACTAGGGTTTACAACTTGTGCAGCTTTACTTTTAATCCGCAACTACAACTATGTCTGACTCGACTGCGGTTTGGCTTGACTGCTAGATCGGCAGTTCGCCACTATTCCAAGTTGTGTTCGGTTAATTTCTGCTGCGCCTGGGAATCTAGACCGGAGACACCATGCCTATATCCTCGAACTTTCTTTCTAAATATAGCGACCTCCTTTCTCTTTCTGTCCGGGTGTCTATTATTAAGTTAGCACGAGCTTTCCGAGCAGTAAAGCACTATTTGCAAAACTTGATAGGTCTTTACATTACTAAGTATAATGATATAAATATCCACATAGATGTAAGTTCTATTGCTGCTACATCTTTACATACTTAACAGTTCTTGTCATGTCTATTTCTCCTAAGTTTCTCAGTGGCAGCCAAATCCGCCAAACATTCCTCGACTTTTATGCTCAGCGGGGACATAAAATCTTGCCGAGTGCTTCTTTGGTGCCCGAAGATCCGACAGTGTTGCTGACGATCGCCGGAATGCTACAATTCAAGCCGATATTTCTGGGACAGGGCACCGCCGAATCAC
The DNA here is from genome assembly GCF_036700845.1 of Microcoleus sp. S13_C5. Classification (NCBI taxonomy): domain Bacteria; kingdom Bacillati; phylum Cyanobacteriota; class Cyanophyceae; order Oscillatoriales; family Microcoleaceae; genus Microcoleus; species Microcoleus sp. S13_C5. The sequence goes on along the minus strand of NZ_JAUBPR010000005.1, from coordinate 42,109 downwards.
CGCGCGCCACGACTTCTCAAAAGTGCATCCGCACCAACGACATCGAAAACGTCGGCCGCACCGCCCGCCACCACACGTTTTTTGAAATGTTGGGTAACTTCAGTTTCGGGGATTATTTCAAGAAACAGGCGATCGCCTGGGCGTGGGAACTTTCCACGGAAGTTTTCGGTTTACCAGCGTCCAATTTGGTTGTTAGTGTTTTCCGAGAAGATGACGAAGCTTTTGCGATTTGGCGCGATGAAATTGGCATTCCGGGCGATCGCATTCAGCGCATGGGAGAAGATGACAATTTCTGGCAATCCGGCCCGACAGGCCCCTGCGGCCCGTGTTCGGAGATTTACTATGATTTTCACCCAGAGAGAGGCGACAATATTGACCTCGAAGATGATACCAGGTTTATTGAATTCTACAACCTGGTTTTCATGCAGTACAATAAAGATGCAGAGGGCAATTTAACACCGCTGCAAAATCAAAATATTGATACTGGCTTGGGACTGGAACGGATGGCGCAAATCCTCCAGAAAGTCCCCAATAATTACGAAACAGATTTGATTTTTCCGATCATTCAATCGGCGGCGAAAATTGCCGGGATTGATTACCACAATAGCGATGAAAAAGTCAAGGTTTCGCTGAAAGTAATTGGCGATCACATTCGGGCTGTGGTGCACATGATTGCGGACGAAATTCGCGCGTCGAATGTGGGTCGAGGTTACATTTTGCGCCGGTTGATTCGCCGGGTGGTGCGCCACGGGCGGCTGATTGGAATTCAGGGCGAATTTACGGTGCGGGTGGCTGAAAGTGCGATCGCCCTTTCGGAAGCTGCTTATCCGAACGTGCGGCAGCGGGAAGCTCAAATTAAGGCGGAATTGGCAAGGGAAGAGGCGCAGTTTCTCAAGACTTTGGAACGCGGAGAGAAGCTGCTGGAGGAAATTGTCGATCGCACAAAACAGCAAACCAACCAACAAATCAGCGGTAAAGATGCTTTCACTCTTTACGATACCTACGGTTTTCCCTTAGAACTGACTCAAGAAATTGCTGAGGAACAGGGAATTACTGTGGATTTGGACGGCTTTGAAGCGGCGATGAAGGAACAGCAAACTCGCGCTAAAGATGCTCGCCAAACAATCGATTTGACTGTGCAGGGTTCTTTGGATAAGTTGGCTGAAACTATCCAAGGAACTGAGTTTGTTGGTTATGCTGAATTGTCGAGTTTAGCTGAGGTGGAAGTTATCTTGGTTGACGGCAAATCTGTGGAGGAAGCAGCCGCCGGTACCGAGGTACAAGTTGTTTTGAACCAAACGCCGTTTTATGCCGAATCCGGCGGACAAATTGGGGATAAAGGTTATTTGAATGGCAGCAGTCATGGGGAGAATGCAGAGGGTTTGTTGGTAAGAGTTGATGATGTCAAGAAGGAATCGGATTTCTTCGTGCATTTCGGCTTTGTGGAACGGGGAACGCTGAGAGTGGGCGATAGTATTACGGCGAAAATTGACAATAGCGGTCGCCGCCGAATTCAGGCCAACCACACAGCAACTCACTTATTACAATCAGCTTTGCGGAAAATTGTGGACGATTCGATTTCGCAAGCTGGTTCGCTGGTATCCTCTGAGAGATTGCGGTTTGATTTCAATTCTCCGCGCGCTGTGACAGCAGAAGAGTTGCAGAAAATTGAGGATTTAGTTAATAGTTGGATTGCTGAGGCGCACGCTGCTGAGGTTGCAGAAATGCCGATCGCCCAAGCGAGGGAAAAAGGCGCAACTGCGATGTTTGGCGAGAAGTACGGCGATGTGGTGCGGGTTATCGATTTCCCCGGCGTTTCGATGGAATTGTGCGGCGGAACTCACGTCAGCAATACGGCAGAAATCGGGCTGTTTAAGATTGTTTCCGAAGCGGGGGTAGCGGCGGGAACTCGCAGGATTGAAGCGGTTTCCGGTCAAGCTGTTTTGGACTATTTGAACGTGCGGGATAAGGTGGTGCGCGATTTGGGCGATCGATTTAAGGCGAAGCCTGAAGAATTGCCGAACCGGATTACTAATTTGCAGAATGAGTTGAAGGATACTCAGAAACATTTGGCTGCTGTGAAGTCGGAATTGGCTATCGCGAAATCCGACCAGTTGCTGAGTGCGGCGGAGGCGATCGGCGAATTCAAAATCATTGTAGCTCAATTGGGTGATGTGGATACGGAAGCGCTGAAAACTGCGGCGGAAAGATTGCAGCAAAAGTTAGGAAATGCTGCGGTTGTTTTGGCATCAATTCCTGAACCGGATAAGGTAAGTTTGGTGGCAGCTTTTAGTCCAGAAGTCAATAAGAAAGGATTGCAAGCTGGCAAGTTTATCGGGGGAATTGCTCAAATTTGCGGCGGAAAAGGCGGCGGGCGGCCGAATTTAGCGCAAGCTGGGGGACGCGATGCAAGTAAGTTGCAGGAAGCGTTGGAAAGTGCTCGCAATTTGTTGATTGAAGGGTTGGGTTAGTCTGGGTTTTCTGTAAGAAATAAAAACTCTTTGTATCTCTCGTTTATCGTCGAGTCTCGATCCCCCTAAATCCCCCTTAAGAAGGGGGACTTTGATCGGAATCTTGTCCCCCCTTCTTTAAGGGGGGCTAGGGGGGATCGGGGCCTAATCGTCAGTTCGATAGCTTGCGTCTGCCTGAATCTCCGCAGGCTGATACCGCATATTTTGGCCCCTACATCTGCGTTTATCCGCGTCCATCCGCCAATATCTGCGGTTAAAAACTCCTTTGATTTCCCACCACAATAAATGTAAAATCAAACAAACATGGGTAGTCAAAAATGAACCAACCACGCCGCCAAGCCTATCTCACCCTGATTCAATCTCTCCTCACCTGGGACAGCGACGAACAAACCGCCATCCTGCAAGCCAATCTAGAATTATTAGACGATGATTTTGCCGAATATTTGCGAGATTGGAAAACTGAAACTCTGCCCCGCTTGGATGCAGATGAAGCAGAAACTCATGCCCATATTTTATACGATTTAAATCTAAAATTTTCAAGTCTTCAGCAAGGCAGTCGCAGAAGCAACATAGAGATTGCGATTGGTTGTCTGGATATAGGATTAACTATTTTTACCCGCGAAGCTTACTCAGAAAAGTGGGCAATGTTTCAAAATAGTATAGCAATTGCTTACTCTTCCCGAATCAAGGGAGACAGGGGTGATAATTTAGAAAGGGCGATCGCCTTTTATGAAGCAGCTTTACAAGTTTACACCCGCCAAGCTTTTCCCGAAAATTGGGCAATGACTCAATATAATTTGGCAATTGCTTACGGTAACAGAATCAAGGGAGACAGGGGTGATAATTTAGAAAGGGCGATCGCATTTTTTGAAGCAGCTTTACAAGTTTACACCCGCCAAGCTTTTCCCGAAAATTGGGCAATGACTCAAAATAATTTGGCAACTGCTTACTTATACAGAATCAAGGGAGACAGGGGTGATAATTTAGAAAGGGCGATCAAATGTTATGAAGCAGCTTTAGAATTCCGCACCCGCGAAGCTTTTCCTCAAGATTGGGCAATGACTCAAAATAATTTGGCAATTGCTTACGGTAACAGAATCAAGGGAGACAGGGGTGATAATTTAGAAAGGGCGATCGCATTTTTTGAAGCAGCTTTACAAGTTTACACCCGCCAAGCTTTTCCCGAAAATTGGGCAATGACTCAAAATAATTTGGCAACTGCTTACAGTGACAGAATCAAGGGAGACAGGGGTGATAATTTAGAAAGGGCGATCAAATGTTATGAAGCAGCTTTAGAATTCCGCACCCGCGAAGCTTTTCCTCAAGATTGGGCAATGACTCAAAATAATTTGGCAATTGCTTACGGTAACAGAATCAAGGGAGACAGGGGTGATAATTTAGAAAAAGCGATCAAATGTTATGAAGCAGCTTTACAAGTTTATACCCGCGAAGCTTTTCCCCAAGATTGGGCAATGACTCAAAATAATTTGGCAACTGCTTACAGTGACAGAATCAAGGGAGACAGGGGTGATAATTTAGAAAGGGCGATCGCATTTTTTGAGGCAGCTTTAGAATTCCGCACCCGCGAAGCTTTTCCCAAATATTGGGCAATGACTCAAAATAATTTGGGAGAAGCTTACAGAAAGAGAATCCAGGGAGACAAGGGTGATAATTTAGAAAGGGCGATCAAATGTTATGAAGCAGCTTTAGAATTCCGCACCCGCGAAGCTTTTCCTCAAGATTGGGCAATGACTCAAAATAATTTGGCAATTGCTTACGGTAACAGAATCAAGGGAGACAGGGGTGATAATTTAGAAAAAGCGATCAAATGTTATGAAGCAGCTTTACAAGTTTATACCCGCGAAGCTTTTCCCCAAGATTGGGCAATGACTCAAAATAATTTGGCAACTGCTTACAGTGACAGAATCAAGGGAGACAGGGGTGATAATTTAGAAATGGCGATCGCATTTTTTGAAGCAGCTTTAGAATTCCGTACCCGCGAAGCTTTTCCCGAATATTGGGCAATGACTCAAAATAATTTGGCAGTTGCTTACAATAACAAAATCAAGGGAGACAGGGGTGATAATTTAGAAAGGGCGATCAAATGTTATGAAGCAGCTTTAGAATTGCGAACTCCTACCACCTTACCTCTTGACTGTCTGCTAACAGGCCGAAACTTAGGCAATTTAGGATTTGACGAAAGCTTGTGGGAAACAGCTATCTTCGGCTACGAAAAAGCGATCGAAGCAGTCGAACAAAGCCGCGAGTGGATAACCTCCGACAACCGCAAACGAGAAATCATCGAAGAAAATCTCAATATCTACGAAAAAATGATGCAATCCTGCATCAATCACCAACAATATGACAAAGCCCTGCAAACAATCGAACGCAGCAAATCCCGCTACCTAGTCGAACTCTTCACCAACAGCGAAATCTACCCGAAAACAGCCACCGAAACCGAAAAACAGCAACTTCAAAACCTGCGCCGCCAAATCGCCGCCTCCCAACAACTCCTAGAAACAGAAACCCCATCTCCTCCCCCTCTTTCCCCCCCCCTTACCAAGGGGGGGCCGGGGGGGGTTCCCGAAGACTCTCCCTCACAACGCACAACTCAAACCCGCAGTCTCAGCCCCGAATCTTTCCAACAACAAAAAGCCAAATTAGAAACAACATCACAGCAACTAACACAACTGCTGGAACAGATAAAACAGCGAGAACCCGAATTCACCCTAACTCAAAAAGTCGAACCCATCGACATCACAAAATTCCAACAAACCTTAGACACCAAAACAGCAATCATAGAATGGTACATCGGCAATTCTAACTCCCCCCTTACTAAGGGGGGCTGGGGAGGATCAGCCTTCATCATCACCCGCGACAGCATAAAACCAGTCACATATACCACAACCGAAATAGCCGAATTAGAAACCTGGAAAAACAACTATCTCGACCAATACCGCGACCAAAAAACCAACCAAACCTGGCAAAACACCCTATCCCAAAAACTCCAAAAACTCTCAGAAATCCTGCGACTAAACGAGATAATCGCCCACATCCCCCCCAACTGCAAACAACTAATCCTAGTACCCCACCGCTACCTGCACCTATTCCCCCTCCACGCCCTACAATTCACCTCAGAAACCCGATTTAAGCAAAAAACCAACTTTCGCGGCTACCTCCTCGACAGCTTCCCCGCCGGCGTGAAATACGCCCCCAGCTTGCAACTGCTGGAACTCGTAAAAAATCGCCTCACCACCAGAAACTCCCCCTCACCAAATCAGCAACAACTATTTGCCCTCCAGAATCCCACCGAAGACTTATTCAACGCGGACATGGAGGTAGAAACCATCAAAATCCGATTCAATCCACATCAAATATTACTCAAAAAACAAGCCACAAAAACCGCCCTCAACGAAAACCGAGAAAACCTCTCAAACGCCAGCTACCTGCACTTTTCCTGTCACGGCGTATTCAACTTTGACAATCCGCTGCTGTCATCCCTAGTGTTAGCCGATTCCCTAGAACCGCAAACCTCACCCCCGCCCCCAGAGTCAAATCAGCCCGATGAAAAACAGCGCTATGTCACCCTACGCAGCGGCAGAAAAACCATCCCAGAAAAATGCCTCACCCTGCGAGAAATCTTTGCCGAATTGCAGTTACCGCAGTGCAGTCTCGTCACACTTTCCGCCTGCGAAACCGGGTTAACCACCTCAGCCGCAATGACGGATGAATACATTGGTTTACCCAGCGGTTTTTTGTATGCGGGTAGCATGAATGTTGTCAGCAGTTTGTGGGCTGTCGATGATTTTGCCACGGCAATTTTGATGATTAAATTTTATCAGGAATTGCCAGATGCAGATTCAGTAGCCCTCGCTTTGAATGCGGCACAAAACTGGATGCGCGGCGTGAGTATGGAGGATTTTCGAGTTTGGGTAGAATTGTTAAATTTAGATAAAAAATCTAGACAAAGTGTGGAATTGTGGTTAATATCTTCGAGTGAGGAACAGCCGTTCGGCGATCCAAAATATTGGGCGGCATTCTGTGCGACGGGATATTAAGTTAGGTGTGCCATCAGGAGTTTGTAGGGGCGAGTTTTACCAACAATATATAACGATAACTAACAATCTAGACAAACCCGCCCTACCCCACCAATAACCCAAATCCACCTGAAATTTGCATCGAATGTTAAAATGTAGATGATGATTTTTCGTTTGGTGGGGGCGGGTTTGAGAGATTGTCGATTTCAGACAATTATTAGTGGTGAAACCCGCCCTACAAATTTATATTTTTTAAATCACGGGAGTAATTACAATGGAACCTGACAAAGTTATCACTATCTTTCTCAAATGGCTGCACGAAAATCCGGGTATCTTCACGCCGACAGCATGGAAAAATTTACCCCAATTAGAGGAAGAAATAGCAGAATCCGCAGATGATGAATTATTTCCCATTGCTTTCACTATCAGCAAGTGGTGTGGCAAGAATGGATTGGGAGAACAATTAAAAGAGAGTCTGCTGCGAAAAGATTTCGACGATGCGGGCGAACCCACCCCAAGTACAACACGGCCACTAACCAATATCACTCAAACTCTGCGTACCAGCATTGAAAATAGCTACAAAAAGCTTCAATAAATCGCAGCAAATAATCAATCAGATACCAGCAATGAGTCCAAGTAGCAAAATCTATGCCCCCAACGTCTATTTATTTGCCTTTCACCTCTGCAACGCCCTAGAATCCGAGTCTAATTCCCCTGTGGAATTCGCCAGTTTGTGGCAGAAGTGCGATGAGATTTTGCAAACTAACTTAGCAGTCACTACAAAATTTAATGACAGCTATTTGCACAAAAAAGAGGAACCTGTCGGCTGGCGAGTTAACCTGATTAATAAACAAGTTGTTGGCAACCGTAATTCCCTTGCCTTTGCTAAGGAGATTTCGGTTGAAAATCAGCCAATTACTCTCAAGGGTTTTGCCCTACCGCTGCGAATTGATGACAGCTATGCCCTGGGTTTAAAAATTTTTGTCCCTGAAAAAGTTAACGGCATTAAAACACCTGCTGTCGATGCTAGCATCTTCAAGGAGTTTAATCCCGATAACTGCTTGCTGCCGGATTTCGTGCAGAGTCATTTCGGGCAAACTCTGCTGCTTACAGCTTGGCTGAGTGTCGAACAAAATCAGGTGGCGCGGGCCGATTCGCAGTTTCTCCAAGCTTTAGGCAAACAGTGTCTGGAAAAGTTGATTTATGGTCAAAATCTGCCGAGTTTTTACCGTCAAGGCGAATTGTTCGGTAGCCCGATTTTAGAATACGGCAATCCGAGTCGGCAAGATACCGACTGCCACGTTATCGTCTGGTTTTTCAACAGTTCTGCAACTGATGAAATCTGGGATGAGACACGCTACAGTGATTTTATGGATTTGTTTCTGTACCGAAATAAGATTCTTCGCGCTTATCACGACAGCCGCAAGCTTTACCAGGTGACTCGCGAGGAATACAGACAAATTGAACTGGCGATTGACAAGACTTTTAAGTATTTGCAGCGAGATCAAGCTCAGCAAAGGCAATCGAAAGGTGCGGGTTTAAAGGAGGAGGAATTAGAACATCTTAAACGTCAGATGATTGAGATGCCACCTCGGGCTGTGAAGTATTCCCGGATGCTAATTGATTTGGAGTTTCGCCAAAATACGATCGCCATTCACGCCCAAAATTACCAAGATAAATTAAATAAAATAAGTCTTGACATCAAAGCAGCTAAAAAGTACGATGATAGTGATGCCGATTTAAGTTTCCTCGCAGCATTCAGTAAAGAAACTTGCCCGCAGTTTCAAAGGCAGATTCAAGCAGATTTAGGCTATTTCAAACACGGTTCGGGCTTGCTAGACCAAGCAACCGAGGCAATTAGAGCTATTGTGGCGATCGAAGAAGCTTATCGGGATGCGAAACTAGAGGTAACGATTCAAGCTGTCGGCTTTGGTTTGGGAGTAGCCGGGGTAGTGGCTGGCAGTTCTCCTTATTTAATTAAACAAGACCCGCCGAATCAAATTGTTGCTTTGCCTTTGCCTTTTCTGAAGGTGGGAATTAATTCTTTTGCCTTCGTATTGTTGATTAGTATCGGTGCCGGGGCTCTAGTTTGGGGTGGGGTTTTGTTACTGGCTAATTGCAAGAATCTACTAGGTAAGTTCAAGAATCTACTAAATAGAAATAAACAGTTTCCGCCGTCATAATCCCGGTTCCGGGCGGGCAAATCGCCCGCCCCAGAAAAAGATTAGCCTTAATATTGAGGTACAGACGGGTCTACTTCTTCACTCCAAGCAGTAATTCCGCCCTTAACATTAATCCCCTCAATTCCAGCTTCCTTCAAAATCCCCAAAGCCTTCGCAGAACGTCCGCCCATTTTGCAGTGTGCAATCAAGCGGTGGCCGTTCAACAATTCCTTGACCTTGGCGATACCTTCGCCGTGTTCGATATCCGGCAAAGGAACCAAAACCGACCCAGGAATTTGAGCAATTTGATACTCGTTGGGATTGCGAACATCTAACAATACAAAATCCTTCGCACCGCTGTCGATTAACTCCTTAAGTTCTGCGACAGTCATCTCAGAAATTTGCTGTTGTTCTTGCGCTTCCTGCGCTTTAGCTTGAGGAATGCCGCAGAATTGTTCGTAATCGATTAACTTTTCAATTACCGGACGCACTGGATTAGGCCGCAGTTTCAATTGCCGGAACGTCATATCTAAGGCATTGTAAAGCAACAGTCTGCCGCTCAAAGTAGTGCCTTGACCCAAGATAATCTTGATAGCTTCCGTTGCTTGGATAGACCCGACAACTCCGCACAAAACGCCTAAAACGCCACCTTCTGCACAAGAAGGAACCATCCCAGGAGGCGGGGGTTCCGGGTACAAATCGCGGTAATTCGGGCCGCCTTCGTAGTTGAAAACTGTTGCTTGTCCTTCAAATCGGAAGATGGAACCGTAGACGTTGGGCTTGTTTAAAAGCACGCAAACGTCGTTCATCAAATAGCGAGTCGGGAAGTTGTCCGTACCGTCGATAATGATATCGTAAGGAGTGGCAATGTCGATCGCATTTTCGGAACTAACGCGAGTTTCGTACAAATCAACTTGGCAAAAAGGATTAATTTCTAAAATCCGATTTTTAGCCGACTCAATCTTCGGTTTCCCAACCCAAGAAGTGCCATGAATTACTTGCCGCTGCAAATTAGAATGGTCTACAACATCAAAGTCTACAATGCCAATGCGGCCAACACCGGCGGCTGCTAAATACAGCAGCAGCGGCGAACCGAGGCCTCCCGTACCGATGCAGAGCACACTGGCAGCTTTGAGACGCTTCTGCCCATCCAATCCAACTTCTGGGAGGATGAGGTGGCGAGAGTAGCGTTCGTATTCTTGTTTGTTGAGCTGGATCTCGTCCAGATTAGGATTTAGCATGATATTGTGTGTAGCGCAGATTTTGAATTATATCCTATCTGAATCTTTCGCATTTTTACGAGTTTGTTATTTTTACTAATTATTTCTTAATCTCAGTCGGTTCCTGTGCGAGAATTTCCTCTGCTTGAAAGTTCCCCTCTCCGTCAAGACTCCAACTGCGGAGGTCTTCCCAACAGCCTTGTCGGACGGACACAATGATATAAGAGTATTGGGCCCAGGCCAATGTCCGATCGCACTCTGAGGGCACTGCGGGACAATCCGTGTGAGAATGATATATACCGATAATATCCAGAGTGCGATCGCGCCCGTGTTTCATCGCCCGCAACATATCTTCGGGCTTTATAGCATATCTGCGTCTTTCTGTCAATTCTTTTTGTTCCGGCCAATTCTCTTCAGCTTCCGCACTCCAAGCATTTTCAGTCGGCCAAACTTCTACTAAAGTTTTAACACCGCTACTAACTCGACCGAGCAACAAACCGCAGCATTCTTCAGGATAAGCGCTTTCAGCGTGGGTGCGCATGGATAAAATTTGAGAGTCGGAAAGTGCGATCGGCTGCATAGGATTTTATTGTAGATTTTATTGTAGATTTTTTTGTAAAGTGCGATTCCCTGCGAGATAGCTACGCTTCACGGGCTTTTTTTATTGTGGAACAGGCATCTTGCCTGTTCAGTACTGGCTTTTGTGGAGATGTCTATTGATTTGACATTCCTGTAGCTGTTTGCAAAATAGTTCTATAAGCAATAACAGCTTCTGTTTGGTTAACATATCCTACATATTGACTCAATACAGAAAAGTCTAACTCAGACAAAAATTCACTCCTCGAAATTAACTGATAACCCGACTCCCGCAAGCGGTAAAGAGAAAATTGATCGTTAGCCCAAAACCAGACTTCAGGAACCTGCAAACCGCGATACACTTCTAGTTTGTCAACACCGCCGCTAGTCAGAGCAATTTCTATCACAATATCCGGGACTTCTGCAAGTAAACCTAAACAGTAACACTCATCTGGTTCAGCACCCCGTCTCACAGCTTCGCGGCGAAATGTAGCACTACCGTAACCGTTGAGATTAATTAGCCTTTCAACTGCATAGGTTTCTATCAACCGGGCAATAATTTTTTTGAGCCTTTCGTGTTCTGGCGAAATCGTCATAATAATTTCTAACGTTCCTTCCAAGTAAGTCATCCTGGGGAATTCATCGACAAACATATCAGAAAGTTGCTCGTATTGCTCCCAACTAACATCATATAAAATAATGCGCTGTTCGGTAGCCGGTTCGAGAGTTTTTGGATCTAAAAGTAACATAATTAATTACCTCACTTAGATATCTAAAAGGTGGATTTTTTCAATATTTCTCACCCTTCTTCTCTGTGTCCTCTGCGCCCTCTGTGGTTCATAAAAAAGTTACTGTAGGGTGCGCCGGATCGCGCACCTTACCCCTTAGTTAATGTAGCTATCTAGCCCTCAATTGCAATCAAGTCGGAGTTTGCTGCAATTCCGGCCGCTCATCTGGGACGATCGCACCTTCGACAGGACACACCTGCAAACAAATACCGCAGTCTATACAGGTATCAAAATCAATCCAAAACCAATCAGTACCCTTGACATTTTTGCCGGGGCCGGGGTGAATACAAGCAACCGGACAAGCACCAACGCAATCAGCAACTCCCTCGCAAATATTCGTAACAATAGTGTGTGCCATAGTGTTCTCTCAAAAGATTTTAGTTAGATAGGGAATTAGCAATTAGCAATTGGCAAAACCTTCTCTCAATCAGCAGGATACATAATATCATACCGGGTGATTTTTAGCCAATTACCAACTACCAATTACCAATTACCAATTAGGCTAATTTACCGTTTCAATTGTTGGCAATCCTTCGGCATTTACCCAAGCAATTTGAGCAATTCGTCGATCGCGCGCGTATTCCCGCGCCGACTCTGCTGTCTCCCGACTCTCCAAATCTATTTCTACCCGAACTAGGTGAGTAGAGTCTCGAAGTTTGCGAGCGTAAGCAAACGCGGCGGCACTAGCTTCAGGAGTTTGAGCCACCACCAACCAGTCGCTAGCTGCTGTCTGGCTGGGCAATTGCCCCTCTGTCAGCAAAACTTGGTGCAACTCTTCAATATTCAGACAAAACCCAATGCCGGGGGAATTTTGCCCTTGGGGGTCGAACAGTCCTAAAAGTTGGTCGTAGCGTCCCCCTTGTCCTAAAACTCGCTGTCCTGTCTTGCTGCTGCTGACAACTTCAAACACAATGCCCGTGTAGTAGTCAAATGTTTGAATTAAACTCAAATCGAGGTGAATGTGGGATTTTAGATTGGGAATTTTTGACTGGCATTGGTGCAGCAATTCGATCGCCGATTTGAGATTATTTAACGCGGCTTGCTGCGGCAAATCTAAATCTAGTTTGGCAACAATTGGCAACACCTCTTCTGGTCTGCCGCGCAAGTCAAATAACAGCAGAGCTCTTTCTCGCAATTCGGTTGACAGCGGCAAAGTTTCCAAGGCAATTCGATCGAGATTGGCGATCGCCCCCCGAACTTTTTGGCGCACGTTTGGCGGAAACGGTTCGAGCAATGTTGCAGTCAAGCCCGCTTCTCCCAAAACCAAATGCCACTCATCAATTTCCAAGCTCTGCAAGCACTCAGACAGCAGCAGCAGCACTTCCGCATCCGCAACCGCCCCCCCCGCGCCGAGGAGTTCTACCCCAGCTTGATAGAACTCCTGTTGCCCGCCTGAGCCAGTATCTGGGCCTTTGCGGAACACGTTAGCGTTGTAGTAGAGGCGCTGAGGCTGCCAGCGAGTCCCTGCCATCCGCATTGCAGCCGCGCGGGCGATGGATGCTGTCAATTCCGGCCGCAAACCAAGTTCTCCATCCTCGGCGTCTTGCAGTTGAATTAAGGTCGATCGGTCGATCGCGCCCCCAGCCATTAAAGTCTCCAGCCTTTCTAGAGTTGAAGTAATAATCCGGTGATAGCCCCAGCGGTGAAAAACCTGCTGCAAGCGCCGTTCGAGCGAAATTTTTTGAGCAACGTCAAGGGGCAATAAATCTCTTGCACCGGATGGGGGTTGGTGAACCATATCAATTTTAGATTTTAGACTTTAGATTTTAGATGGGGCTTAGAAGCTTAGCTTTCTGGACGGTGTAAAAGTCTAACGAGGCAAGCTTAACATTCGACTTTAACAAATTAAGGTGTCATATCAATTTTAGATTTTAGATTTTAGATTTTAGATGGGGCTTAGAAGCTTAGCTTTAGGGGACGGTGTTAAAGTCGAAGAAGGCGAGCTTAACATTCGACTTTAACAAATTAAGGCGTCATATCGTTTTCGTTTGCATCGGAATAATCATTTTCTCCGTCAGTGCGATCGTCCCGTTCTTTCTGGAGCATCCGCGATCGCGGGACGATCGCACTGATGGTATAATTCCGATATCACCGGATTTGATATCACCAAGTCTTGATTTTTTTGATCTAGCTCACTCCACTGCTGAGCAGTTCACCCGTTTCTAAATATTCAAGACTCACAACTCACAACTTCTCACTTCTTCTTCCCGCCAAACAAACTTGCAAAAAATCCTGGTTTTTCGTCACTTTTTTTGGCCTTTGCGGCAGCTTGTTCCAGCTTTTTCTTAACCTCCAAAGCCGTCGGTTCTTCAGGATTTGATGCCAAAGCTTTGTTCATCTCAATTTTTGCCATTGTGGCTTGATTTTGTTCAAGGTAACACATTGCTAACAAAGCGTGGGCCTCGCTGTGTTTCGGATCGCGTTTCACCGCTTCTTTCAACTCTAAAATTGCTTTGGCGTAACTTTTGCTGTTCATGAATCCTTGAGCTCGGCGGCAATAGGCTGCGGTCTGCGAGTCGGGGGGTTCGACTTTAGGCGGAGGAGGAGGCGCGGGATTTGCGGTGGCTGGGGTTGCTGCTGCTGTTTTTTCTGTGCTAGTTGGGTTTGTGGCTTTTGCAGATGAACCGGGTGCAACCCCAACACCGCCACTCATGCGCTCTTTTCGCAGCAGGTAAACCATGTTGAGTTCGCTAATTTGATCGATCGCCTCTTGCGTTTCCTTAACTGATTCGTACTGCTTGAGAGCGAGTTTGCTAACTGCTGTTTTGTAAGCTTCTTCCCAATTTTGAGCGCTAGCTAACTGTTTGGCTGCTTCGCTTTCAATTTGCATTTTCGCCTGTTCTTTAGCGACGCGCTTGCCGATGGCTGCTAATAGCAGGCTGTATTCTTTGCGATCGCTTTCCTTGGAAAATTTGTTGTAGGCCGGATTGACTACTTTTGACAAAAATTGGTTAGCCCAATCTTTATCGGCTTGGCTTTCAAAAGAGCAAGTATCCGAATGCAAGCGGCGGGCGATTTTCATGTAGCGCTTGCGGATGTCGTTAAACTCGGCGTCTAAGGGAATTCCCAAAATTGCGTGCTGATCTGTAAAGTCATACTTGAACAGCCCTTTTGTCATTTCAAAAGACATAACTTTTACTCTTCCTTTCCTGGCTTTTCACTATTCTTTAATGTAGCTTGAGTCAAGGGGTTGTGACCCCCGTACTACCCCCTATCTATTGCTGGGGGGGCTACTTCCAAGAAGATAAGGGAGGAACGGCTAGCAGTGCGCTGCTGAGTTCGGCGTGTATTTTGCCGTTTGTCGCCAAAATCCGACCCGAGTTCATCTCAAAGGCACTGCCGTCATAAGCTGTAATTTGACCTCCGGCTTCGGAGACGATGACTACACCTGCTGCTACGTCCCAAGGGGCGAGTCCCCGTTCCCAGTATCCGTCCGATCGCCCCATCGCGAGGTGTGCGAGGTCTAGGGATGCGGAACCGCTGCGTCGCACGCCTTGGGTGAGGTGGGTGAGGTGACAGAATTCGGCATAATTATTGTCTGCTGTTTCGCGCCGATCGTATGCAAAGCCAGTGACTAGCAAGCTGGTTCTCAATTCTGAGATTTGGGAAACTTCGATCGGCGAACGGTTGCAGGTTGCTCCCAATCCTTTGCCTGCCCGAAACAATTCATTATGAAAAGGGTCGTAAATTACTCCTATTTGTGGTATACCGTCGATTAAAAGTCCGATCGACACGGCCCAAAAAGGATATTGGTGAGCATAATTTGTTGTGCCGTCCAAAGGGTCGATCGCCCACAGGTATTTGCTGCTGGCATCCCCTAATTTGCCGGATTCTTCGGCGAGGATGGCGTGGTCGGGTACGTGGCGGCCCAGAATTTCTAAGATGACGACTTCTGAGGCTTTGTCGGCTTCTGTGACTAAATCGCCCGATCGCCCTTTTTCTTGAATTTTTTCTAATTTTCCGCAGAAAGATTTTAGGACGGAACCGGCGGCTAGGGCTGCTTCGGTGGCTATTTCTAAGAAGTTTTGCAGTTGATTGTCAGTCATTTGTTAGTTGTTATAGCAGAAGGAAGAAGGAAGAAGGAAGAAGGAAGAGGAAGTACGAACCGCGAAGACGCGAAGGACATGAAGGAAGAGGGAAGAGGTTCAATGTTCGAGGGAAAAATGAAATCATTGCTCATTAGTTGTTAGTTATAACTGAGGAGTTTTTAGTCATTGACTAATGACTAATGACTAATGACTATTTCCGATTTTGCTGGCGAAATTCTGCGGGAGTTTGGCGCAAAGCTCGTTCTGGATTCCACAGGCCTTTACCCATGAGTCTCGCCCATTCTTGAGCGTTGATGAGTCGCTGCTGATATTTGGTGTTGGGCGATCGCACTGAGGCCAGGGCATAACCTTCTTTGACTAGCAGTTCGTTGAGCAAAATTTTATCTTGCCACAAATAGGCTAGTTTGCGATCGAACTGGTCTTTCTGTTCGATGTCTGATTCTAACAATACCTGTTTTCCCCCAGTTAGCTGTTCTAGTCTTTGTTTGGCTGCTTCTCCCCAAGGCTGCTGTTTTAAATCCGGCGCATCAATACCAATCAGCCTGATTTGTTCTAATAAGGCTATTTTGTCGGCTGTACTGATAACTTCGATTGTTTGGCCGCTGATGGCCCTTTCTACTTTGGCGATCGTACCTTGGGGAATTTCTGGTTTTTGGCAGCTAGCTAACAACAGACAAAGGGCGATCGCAAATAACCGATAAAGCATGGATAATTGGTAGTTGATAATTTATCAAATTGCCTCACTCTTCATCCAAGGGCAAACCGGCTCTAACTTTACCTTTGCCGAAGTAACGACCGAATTGCAGTTCGTACACTTCGTCTTCGTCTTGCGTCTCTACCTCGATGTTGGAACGGGGATAGCTGACGCACAGCAGGGCATAACCTTCTTTTTGCAGTTCCACAGAAAGCCCCATTGCTTCTGGCTGGTGCAGTTCCCCCGACTTGACGCGCACCGCACAGGCGGTACAAGCGCCGTTGCGGCAGGAAAAGGGCAATTCTACTCCTTGGTTTTCGGCGCTTTGGAGGATGTAGCGGTCTTCGGGTACTCGCACGGTGTGGCGATCGCCTGTCTGTCTGTTATGAATTTTAATTGTGTAAGAGTCAGTCATGGAATTTTAGATTTTAGATTTTAGATTTTAGATTGGGGTTTCCGGGGCTAAATCCTTTATATGAAAGGGTTTGCGACACAGGGAGCAGAATCCGGCCTGCCCGTTTGACACCCTACCCACATTAAACAGCAAATTTATGCCGTTACCCCTTCCCAAATCAGATTTGTTCTGCTAAGATAGTTTAGCTGTGGCTAAATGAATTAATTTAGCCCTGGAGAGGTGGCCGAGCGGTTGAAGGCGCACGCCTGGAAAGTGTGTTTAGGGCAACTTAACGAGGGTTCGAATCCCTCCCTCTCCGTTAAACAAGCTGTTCAGGTAAAAAAAACAGCTTGCAACAAAAATCTCTGATATGAGATAAATACTTTGATTAGAGCGAGATCCCTTGAATTCTTTGAGAAAAATCAAGGGATCTCGCTTTTATATTTTTGAGTGTAAATTACGGGCGATCGCGCCGAGAATAAACGCCCCGATATAATGCCAATAGTATAAAACCATAGTGACCTACACCAATCGCCAGCGATATGGTCTAGGAGCGTCACTTAATTGTTTTTTCCAAATTTATCTTTGAACTAATCATACCTTAATTTCGCAACGCCCATCGGTAACATTTAGGGACTGCCAGCATAGGGCCAGATGCCTCTGGCATGGGCATCGGGCATCGGGCATGGGTAATAGTTAGTGGTTACTGGTTAGTAGTTTTTCTAATCACAAATAACCAATGCCCTATTCCCAATGCCCAATTTCCAAATTAAATGAACAAGCTAGGTGAGATTTTAAAATAATCGCCTAGTGCCTTAGCTTGTGCCTTGCTAATCGCTCTTTTCCCATTCACCACCTCAGACACCACACCGCTCGATCCAATGATGCCTACCAAGTCCGCTTGACGGGTGCCACTCGATTCCATGATGTGTTGCAAAATCTCATGAGGCTCCGATTTGTCCATCGGATAATTTTCTGTCTCATAAACTTCAATCAGGGTGACTAACAACTTGTATAAAGCTCTCTCCTCTGGAGTGAGGTTTTTAGCGAACGTTAGCCGTTCGGCCACAGCCAGGAGGCGATCGTATTCCTCTTCGGTTTCGATCGCCATAGGAGCAATTTCTGCAAGCAATTTGCTATAAGTGGCTCCATCAAAAGTAAGGATCATTTTTCCATTTGTCTTTGTCGTATTCAGCGTGGGTTAGGAAATATTTGTAGTAAATAGTTTGGTTCTCGTAGTTGATACCGACAATCAGGCGATATTCGTTGCCTTTGATATTAAAGACTGTCAAGTCTGCTACTGCTTCGGCATCCCGGTAAATCTTGCGAACATCCTTCAAATTCTGCCATTCTGCTTTCTTTACAGTTTCGTTCCAGCTATCAATTTGATTTTTGACATCGGGATACTGGGCAGAATCTTTACGGAGGTTCCGGATCGAAATTAAGTGCATCGGTTTTTCTTTTATTTTTTATTGTGTTTTGCATAGTGATTGCTAATTGTTGACAGTTTGGCGTTGCTGATTTGCGGTATGAATCAACTTTTCCCTTGAAGTTACAAAACTCACCCTCAAGCGGGCTTATAGCAATTGGGAAATCTTGAATTCATACGGTGAATCAGCAACGGCGACAGTTTTGGTTGCATACTATGCTTATACTCTCATTTTGAGAGGAAAACGTCAAGGCCCGATCGAGTAAAAATTCTTTAACCCACTCCAAGTGGGTTTTGTGTGTGTAGGCGCGGTTGGAAACCGCAGGCTTTGTCTTTAATCCCACTCTTCCTCCCCCGACTTGATCCTCATCGTGTAAAAAAGCTTCTAGCAGCGTGGTTCGGGCGATCGCCTCGCAAATCAGAGTCAGCGTTTTAGCAGAGGCTCTACGCACGACAGCGTTGCGGTGATGTGCTAGAGCTTCCAGCCAAAAAAAGTTGCAGGTTTGCCAATTGAGCCGAGAGTTTCGGCTAAACTCAGCCTTACCATTCCCTGCGAATCTCCCATACATTCGACCATCTTTTTGAGCAGTTCGCTGTTGTTGGGATTGAAAGTTGCGAGGGCCATTTGCTCCCTCACCGTTAGCAAAGCGTCGATTTCTGCTGGCTCAATTGCTGTTTGAATATCAGTCGGGGAATTTTAGATTTTAAATTTTAGATTTTAGATTGAGGTAATTTATATCGAACTTAGCATCAGCGAGATTTGCCCCTCTGAACGAAGTACCCTCAGCATTTCCAATCTCTCGAACAATAGCGGAGAAAGACACAAACGCAAACCAAAGATACAGCAGCGACAGCAAACCGAAACACATACCCCAAAACAGTTTGTGAGTGCTCAGAAAAGCGCTCGCCGTTGCACTGAACAAAAAAGCCCCTGCGTAAGTCGCCACACTTCCAGCCGATGCGATCGCCACCTGTGCAAATTGGCCACGAATCCGGGAACTCACAAAAAACATTAACACCCCGCCGATCGCCATTCCAGCAATAGCAGCCTGGGAATTATTATTAGTTGCAGTGCCAGCATAGAAAAATCCCAACAAAGCTCCTGATAGAATAGCAGAAATTGTTTGTGCCAATCTACCCGCTTTTGAGGTTTTTGGCTGTTTGCTGGCGATCGCCGAAGCGAAACCCGCAGCGCTCAAAACCCCGTACAGCAACAGAACAAAAGGCCAACTGCGAGAGCCCGGTACTTGTCCTTGAGCTCCCAAAATCAGTCGAGTCAGAACATCGCCCACAACCAAACAAATCGCGATCGCCCCCGCACTCAAAACAGCAATCTGTCGCCGAGAAAGCCCGATTTTTGCACCGATAAAATTCGCACCCGCTAACTGAGCATTTCTAAAATTGCAGCCTCTAAGATCCGCGCCGCTGAAATCAGCACCGTTAAGAACTTGTCCTTGGAACGATCGATTTCGTAAAATTTGATTGCTAAAATTATTGGAATCCGAATACTTCATATTAGTACAGGATGTTTAAAAATATATAAATTTGTCAGTGTTCCCGTCCCCAATCTCAAATATAAAATGGTATGACTTATCGGCTCACTCTCAAACACATTTGGCATATTCTCGGTCTCGGAATATTGCTCGCACCAATACTACTCTACAACATTCCCTACTTTTTGCGTCCCCAACAAACAAACGAAGCCCGATCGCTCTTTCAAGGAATAGCCTACCGCAGGGAATTCCTGCCTAATCCGCGTCCTACCCTAATTCACATTGTTAGCATCGACCTAAAAGCGCCGGGAATAGGAATTTTTGTCACTCCCGGAAACCCAACACCCGATTTAACAGAAACCCATGCCCGCACGGCTACTGAATTCCTGAAAGAATTTAAATTGCAATTAGCAGTTAACGGCAATTTTTTTTATCCCTGCATCGAGGAAGCACCTTGGAATTACTATCCCCGCAGTGGCGATCGAGTAAATAATGTCGGACACGCCATTGCCAAAAGCCAAGCTTATTCTCAACCACACCCCGGCTTTCCTGCCCTTTGTTTTGATGCCAAAAACCGCGCTCAAATAATCGAAAACGGCACTTGCCCTGCGGGAACAGCCTATGCAGTTGCCGGAGATACTTTGCTGGTAAAAAATGGCAAACCCGTAGCACAAAGTCAGGAAGAACGCAAACAGGATAAACCCTATCCCCGTGCAGTGGTGGCGATCGACAAAACAGGCGACAAGTTGTGGTTAATTCTGGCAGACGGCAAGCAGAGGCTTTACAGTGAAGGGCTGAAATTGAGCGAAATAACTGATATTTCGATGCAGTTGGGAGCCGAGACCGTGCTAAATTTAGATGGCGGCGGATCGGTAACTTTTGCAGTAGCATCCCCGTCAGGAGCGAAACTCTTGAATGCTCCGATTCAGAATAAAATCCCCATGCAGGAACGTCCAATTGCCAATCATTTAGGATTTTATGCGCGGGAAAATTAGGGTTTTAAATTGCGTTTTTCTCTCCGAATGTTGGGCTTAAAAATGATTCTATGCTGCACTGCGCCCAAGCCGCTGCTTCTATAAAATCAGCTCTTAAAACCTATAAAAAAAATAAATGATGCCTCCGCATACTCAAATAAATAGGCTACTGATTGCCTTCATTACTAATACAAAACTTCGCTTAAATACCCACAAAATTTCTTATTCAGCAGTGAATTGTTTTTTAATCTGCCCAAAATCTGGGAATAATTGCTAAAATTGTAAAGAAACGTAACAAAAATTTATAATTGGCTTATGGAAATTAGCGAAATCCAAGCAGCGCTGCAAAGTTCGGATTCTCAAGACAGGCTGCGGGGGGTAACGGCTCTGAGAAAGTGCGATTCTGCGGTGGCGCTACCGATGTTGCTGAGCAAAGTGGACGATCGCGAGTTTATGGTGCGATCGTTCGTGGCGATGGGATTGCGGCAGATTCAAACTGCGGAAGCTTTTGCGGCGCTGTTAAAAATGATGCAGTTCGATCGCGATCCGAACGTGCGAGCAGAAGCCGCTAACTCTTTGTCAAGGTTCGGAACCGAGGCAATTTCTCATTTAGTCGAAGCTTTTCGCCGCGATGACAATTGGCTCGTCCGGCGCAGCATCATGGCTCCGTTGTACGAAATGCAGTGTCCTGATGCAATATTTGAAATTTGTGCGATCGGTCTTGGCGGCGAAGATTTACCAGTTCAGGAAGTAGCAATTGACGGATTTGGTCTGCTTGCCAATACCCAGAAGCAAGAAGAGGCTTTGCAGCAATTATTACCTCTTGTGAGCGCGGATTACTGGGGAATTCGGCTGCGAGTTGCTCGCGCGCTGAGCAAATTTGACAATCCTCAAGCTCGCGCGGCTGTGAGCTATTTGGCAAAAGATCGAGATCATCGGGTTGCAGGTGCGACTTTGGAAGCTTCGCTTTAAAACAACGGCTTACAAGCTCAACTGTGCTATCTGCGGTATCTTGCCGAAAAAACCCCGGGTCAGGAAATGTTCACGCGGTTCTACGGGGAGGAATGGATCGAATAATACATTCACGGCTTTTTGTTCAATTGGGAACGCAAGCTGGCACAATTGGTAAGTAACAAGAATTAATTTTAATACAAGCTTCAGCCACTATACTAATAAGTGTAGGTTGGCATGAGGAAAATGCCAATGGTCAAAAAAAATCGCAATGTAGTTAGTTCCAATTCAGACAGCAAAGTCAAAATCGGACTTTCGCTGACTTCTTCTAGTGCCGATCGATTGAACACGATCGCTCGAAAGCTCGGAATATCAAGGTCGGAACTCCTAGAACGCTTGGCACAAGGCGCTCTGGATATTTCTAAGGACAAGACGGAAGTTACTGTCACTTGGAAAAAAGGTGAAGAAACGCAGGTAGAGGCCCCTGACTTGCAAGGGGAAACAGCCGAAGAAAGCGATATTAATGACGCTGTAACGGCAGAAACTCTATCGGACTCGGTGAGCGTACAGCCAAATCCGCTGCAAGAAAGTTACGAAAGTTTACAGCAGCAGTTGAGTGAACGCGAAAGTTTGATCGCTTCTTTGCAGCAGCAACTCGCTACCGAAAAGCAAAATCTCGAAAGGCAATTGCAGGAAACAGTAGCGAAGTCAAGTTACGAAAGTTTACAGCAGCAGTTGGCTGAACGCGAAAGTTCGATCGCTTCTTTGCAGCAGCAATTAGCTACCGAAAAGCAAAATCTCGAAAGCCAATTAGCCGAAACTGTAGCGAAGTCAAGTTACGAAACTTTACAGAAGCAGTTGGCTGAACGCGAAAGTTCGATCGCTTCTTTGCAGCAGCAACTCGCTACCGAAAAGCAAAATCTCGAAAGCCAATTAGCCGAAACTGTAGCGAAGTCAAGTTACGAAACTTTACAGCAACAGTTGAGTGAACGCGAAAGTTCGATCGCTTCTTTGCAGCAGCAATTAGCTACCGAAAAGCAAAATCTCGAAAGCCAATTAGCCGAAACTGTAGCGAAGTCAAGTTACGAAACTTTACAGAAGCAGTTGGCTGAACGCGAAAGTTCGATCGCTTCTTTGCAGCAGCAATTCGCCGAAAAAGAACACCGGGAACACGAGTTTCAGCAACAGCTAGCAGAAAAATCGAGTTCCATCGAATCTTTGCAGCAGCAAGTGGCTGAAAAAGAACACCGGGAACACGAGTTTCAGCAACAGCTAGCAGAAAAATCGAGTTCCATCGAATCTTTGCAGCAGCA
>NZ_JAUBPR010000005.1:0-19458 GCF_036700845.1 Microcoleus sp. S13_C5 | reverse complement strand
AGTCGCCGAAAAAGAACACGAGTTTCAGCAGCAGCTAGCAGAAAAATCGAGTTCCATCGAATCTTTGCAGCAGCAAGTCGCCGAAAAATCCAGTGCTCTGGAATCTTTGCAGCAGCAATTCGCCACCGAAAAGCAAAATCTCGAAAGCCAATTGCAGCAAACCGTGTCGAAGTCGAGTTACGAATCTTTGCAACACGAGTTAGCAGAAAAGTCAAGTGCGATCGGCGACTTCCAAGTTCAACGAAGCAAGTTGCAATCTCTAGAAAATCAATTGAGCCAGAGTGCGGCGATACAGCGAAATTACGACGCTTTGCAGCAACAGTCTCAAGAACAGCTAAGAACCATCAAAGCTCTACGGGAACAGCTAGCTCAAATGCAGGCTGTGGCTGGGATTGGCGAAGCTTATCTCAACAAGTGGCGCCGTTCCTGATTCTCTCATCAGCACGGCACAGTCTAACGCTCCGGGTGCACCCGGAGCACTTTACCTCTAAAACGTCCTCTAAACTCGGCCTCCTTCCTCTTGTAGCGATAGATTTCAACCTGTCGCTACAAGAGCTTTTTATTGCAAAATATGAGCATACTATTAAGAAATATTACAATAAATAAATTATGAGAGGCGATCGCACCCCTTTTGGCAAACCCAGTCCCCCAGACAGTAAGGGCCGCGTCACGGTAATAGGAGGCGGCATCGGCGGGCTAACAGCAGCCGCCCTGCTAGCCCGCAGAGGATACAAAGTGCTAGTCTTAGACCAGGCGATCGTCCCCGGCGGATGCGCTTCCACCTTCAAACGCAAAGGCTTTACCTTCGATGTCGGCGCCACGCAGGTTGCAGGATTGGAACCCGGAGGCATTCACCACCGAATATTCTCAGAATTAGACATAGAACTTCCCGCCGCGACACCCTGCGATCCCGCTTGTGCGGTGTTTTTGCCGGGAGAAACCGCACCGATTAGCGTGTGGCGAGATCCGCAAAAGTGGCAGGAAGAAAGGCAGCGGCAGTTTCCTGGAAGCGAACCTTTTTGGCAATTATTGTCTGCATTGTTCAAAGCTAGCTGGAACTTTCAAGGGCGCGATCCAGTTTTACCGCCCAGAAACTTCTGGGATTTCTGGCAATTAATTCAAGCTGTTCGCCCCGATACTTTAATTACTTTGCCTTTCACTTTTATGACAGTGGGAGATGCTTTGCGGCTTTGCGGGTTGGGAGACAATTTGCGATTGAAAACTTTTCTGGATTTGCAGTTAAAATTATATTCTCAAGTGGATACCGAAGAAACGGCGCTACTTTACGCGGCGACAGCTTTAGGAGTTTCGCAAGAGCCACAGGGATTGTATCATCTAGAAGGAAGTATGCAGGTGTTGAGCGATCGACTTGTAGAGGCGATCGAACGAGACGGCGGTCAAGTCTTATTGCGGCACACAGTTGAAAGTATTGTCACCGCCAACGGCAAAGCCACCGGTACAGTGATTCGCAATCAAAAAACCGGCGAAGTTTGGACAGAAACAGCCGATCGCATTGTTGCCAACGTGACAGCGCAAAATCTAGTAAAATTGTTGTCAGGCGAGCCGATTGCCGAAAATTCAACAGATAATTTATCGGTTAAACCAGAGACTTCGGAGACAACAAACCCACTCCCAAATCAAATGGCTGGCTACAAATATCGAGTTGATAAATTGCCGCCCGCATCCGGTGCTTTTGTGATATATTTGGGAGTGCATGAAAGCGCAATTCCCGCAAATTGTCCGCCGCACCTTCAGTTTCTCTACGATTACGAAGGTGAGATTGGGGAGAATAATTCATTATTTGTTTCTGTCAGCCATCCGGGCGATGGCCGAGCACCGAAGGGAATGGCGACAATTATCGCTTCCTCATTTACTGATACTCGAATGTGGTGGAATTCGGTTGATTATGAAGGATTGAAGCAAAAATATACGGTCGGGGCGATCGCCCGTTTGAGCGAATATTTCAATTTGACGCCAGAGTCGATCGTACACCAAGAAGCCGCCACACCCCGCACCTTTGCCCGCTACACGGCGAGAGATAGAGGCGTTGTGGGCGGCATCGGGCAGCGAATACCAACTTTCGGGCCCTTCGGATTTGCCAACCGCACACCAATTAAAAACTTGTGGTTAGTGGGCGACTCCACCCATCCCGGAGAAGGAACTGCCGGCGTTTCCTATTCAGCTTTAACAGTAGTGCGGCAAATGGAAGCCGCCTCTAAAATCTAAGAGGACACGGCAATTCCGTTTCCCGACGCCAAAAATAATTAATCGCGCGAGAGATGTAACTATCGCGCGATTAATTTTAGGGAGTAGTCAACAGTCAAAAGTTAACAGTCAACAGTCAACAGTCAACAGTCAACCATAATTCCGGTGTCACCGGAATTGATATCAACTACATTCTCTGACTACTTGATAGAAATTTTTGCGCCCACAGCTTCAAGCTGTTTCTTCATTTCTTCAGCAGCTTCCTTAGCAATAGCTTCCTTAACTGCCTTCGGTGCGGCTTCTACCAAGTCTTTCGCTTCCTTCAGACCCAGACCGGTAATTGCGCGGACTTCCTTCAGAATGGCGATTTTCTTGTCAGCAGGAACTTCTTCGAGCATGACAGTAAATTCGGTTTGCTCTTCTACTGGTTCAGCAGCGGCTCCACCACCTGTACCGGGCATCATCATCATGCCGCCTACAGGAGCAGCAGCGCTAACGCCGAAAGCTTCTTCAATTTGCTTGACCAATTCAGAAGCTTCGAGCAAAGTCAGAGACTTAAGTTTTTCCAAGATTTCGTCAGTTGCAGTAGACATTCGTTAAACTCCTAATTCAATTGTAGGTTTGGGATTTCAGATTTGAGATTTGCTCATTCATCATTAGTTTTTCGTCTCCAGTCTTCTATCTATTGCTAAATACTAATGACTGAGGACTAATGACTAATTACTAATGACTTACACAGATGCGCTTTCTGCTTCTGCTTCTGGTTGCGCTTCTGGTTGCGCTTCTGGTTGTGCTTCTGCTGCTACTTCTGCTGAATCGCCGTCTTTTTCAGCATAAGCTTTAAGACCGCGAGCGATCGAAGTAGGAACTTGATTGATACCCACAGCCAACTTGGTTGCGACACCGTTGATAGCGCCAGCAATTTGAGCCATGAGTTGTTCTTTCGACGGCAGATCAGCTAATGCTTTAACATCAGCTTCTTTCAGTACCCGTCCTTCCATCACGCCGCCGCGAAGTTCAGTCTTCTTAGAGACTTTTTGGAATTCTTGGTAAGCTTTAATCGCGCCGCCAATATCTTCTTGCACGAACAGAAACGCCGACGTACCGGTCAGCAATTCCTGTATCGGCTGCCAGGTTTCGTTGCCTTCAACAGCAATTCGCATTAGCGTGTTTTTTGCCACTTGGCAACTGCTGCCTTTCGGACGCAAACGCCGACGCAAATCTGTGATTTCAGCAACAGTTAAGCCCGTGTAGTCAATCACGATCGCCAGTTGAGATTCGCTCAAGGTTTGCTTGAGGTCTGCAATAATCTCATTTTTTACCGCTAAAGTTTTGCCCATACTTATTTCACCTCCTTTTAGGATAGAAAATTGCCCGTCAAAAACCCCGACCTTCGAGCCGGGGCAGAGAATTAAAAATTAACAAGTCAGAATTAAAAAATACAAATTTTCTAATCTTTGAGTCTTGAGTTTTTATTTCTTCAGCCTCGGCAGGAAATTAAGCGATCGGCACCTGCGGTCTTCAGCTTATTGATTTTTGATTAGGCTATCACTAGAAGGCAGACATAGCAAGGCTATGACGCAAATCTTGTGAGAGATTTACACAGACAGCCGAAGCTGTCTTTTACCTTCTGCCTTCTGCTTAATTCTTTCTACGCAGCATCAAGTTTGGTATCGCGCAGAGCACTGATATCGACTTCGATCGACGGGCCCATTGTTGCGGATACGTACAAACTGCGCCAGTAGCGACCTTTAGCACCAGAAGGACGGTTGCGATCAACAGTTTCTTGCAAAGCATGAAGGTTGACCAGCAAATCTTCCGCTGAGAAAGCTGCCTTGCCAAACATAACATGAACGATGCCAGTTCGATCGGCACGGAATTCTAGTTTACCACCTTTAAACTCGTTGATCGCCTGAGCAATGTCAGTCGTCACCGTGCCACCTTTCGGAGAAGGCATCAAACCGCGCGGGCCCAACAACCGACCCAATTTTGCCACCAACGGCATCACGTCTGGGGTAGCAATCAGGCAATCGAAATCCATCATGCCCTTCTGAATTTCATCGATCAACTCTTCAGAACCAGCAATATCCGCGCCGGCATTCAGAGCTTCTTTAACTTTTTCGCCCTTAGCAATCACCGCAATTCTGACTACTTGACCAGTTCCTTTTGGTAGCGATACAGTTGTCCGCAACTGTTGGTCAGTATATTTCGGGTCAATTCCCAAACGGATGTGAGCTTCAGCAGCTTCGCCAAACTTAGCGGTTGCTGTTTCTTTCAAAAGTTGCAGAGCTTCCAGCGGTAGATAAGGTCTGTCTTCAACTTTCTTTTGAAGTTCTTGCAGTCTTCGCGATACTTTCTTTGCCATTGTTATCTCCTGGGGTCAGTCGATTTTAGATTTTAGATTTTAGATTTTAGATTGAACCTATCGGACAATCTTAAAATCTATCAGTTTTCGGTTACTAGCGAAGCTTTGCTTCTCCCCCTGAACCGATCGATTTTGGATTTTGGATTTGGGATTGAAGATTTTACCTTCAAAATCAGGAATTTTGGATTAGCAATTTGGAACTTGGACTAGGAAAACTCTTCCTTCTTCCTTCTTCCTTCTTCCTTTAATCCGCGATCGCCACGCCCATATTTTTAGCCGTTCCTGCCACAATTTTCATAGCAGCCTCAACATCATTAGCATTGAGGTCAGGCATTTTGGTTTCAGCGATTTCTCGTAACTGAGCCTGTGTAATCGTCCCTACTTGCTTGCGGTTAGGTTCTCCCGAACCCTTAGCAATGCCAGCCGCTTTTTGAATCAAAACCGACGCCGGCGGGGTTTTGAGAATAAACGTAAAACTGCGGTCTTCAAAAACCGAAATTTCTACCGGAACCACCAGACCTGCTTGGTCTGCGGTTCTAGCATTGTACTCCTTGCAAAACATCATAATATTGACGCCGTGCTGACCCAGAGCTGGGCCGATCGGAGGAGCTGGGTTGGCTTTTCCCGCCGTAATCGCCAACTTAATTACTGCAACAACTTTCTTTGCCATTAGTTAGTTCTGTTTCTGAACCTGATTGAACTCCAATTCTACAGGCGTATCGCGCCCAAAAATCGAGAGTAAAACTTTGAGCTTGTTTCGTTCCGGGCTAACTTCAATCACATCACCTTCAAAATCCTTAAATGGCCCGGAAAGTACCACAACGTGGTCTCCAGTAGACATCGATACTTTGACAACTGGTTCTGATTCCTGAGCGTTTCTGAAGATCCGTTCTACTTCCGAATGACTCAGAGGTAGCGGTTTGACGTGACCCCTGCCGCGCCCGTAGCGGCGTTTCTGCTCTGCCCCGACAAAATTAATTACATTCGGGGTATTCTTGATCACCTGCCACGTATCCTCGTCCATAAACATACGGATGAGTACGTAGCCGGGAAAGATTTTTTCATCTGACTGCCGCCTGGAACCGTCTTTGCCGACTTTGATCGCCGGAGTTTGCGGAATTTCTACTTGAACGATGCGATCGGCAACATCCAAAGTTTGAATCCGCTGATCCAAGTTTGCCTTCACGCGCTTTTCGCAGCCAGAGGCAACTTGAACAGCATACCAGCGAGCATCAATTTCCGGCACCTCTGGCGATGCTGCCTGTCCCGTCGCTTCTGTGGAATACTCAGATTCTTCTGATGCAAAAGTCATGGCCCAAACACCTTTCCCGCGCCCCAGTTAAAGAAATTATCCACAAAATAGATCAGGCTTGCTGAGAGGATTACCATCAAAAGCACGGCCAAAGACTCGCTGATTAGCTGCTGCCGGCTCGGCCAAACCACTTTGTCGAGTTCTTCTCTAGTTTCCTTAAAAAAACCCGCAGGGTTAAACCCAGGCGCCGTTATTTCTTGAGTTTCTTGAGCTTCGTCTTTTTTCGCCACGATTCAATCCCCCTTGCGATTTTAGATTTTAGATTTTAGATGGTGTGAGTGGCCCGCGGCTCTCAGATTTTTTGACACTAACCACTTACGCTCAAGTCCAAAATCTCAAATCCAAAGCCATCACTTTTTTACAAGCCCAACCCTTCAACGATGTAAATGCCGATCGCCTAAACCGACGATCGAGAAGCCACACCGAGCATTTGTTGATGGCATTTTTTGCGAACCGCCCACAAAAATTAATTCTACCCGAAAGTTTGCGGTTTTGACTGTTGCCAGCCAATAATCCGGGCGCTTTCGGGCAGAATTTAAAGTTTGGTGATTCAGCGCGCCCTGGAGGACTTGAACCCCCGACATCAGGTTTTGGAGACCTGCGTTCTACCAACTGAACTAAGAGCGCACAGGTGAGGTTGCTGAAATTCGCTTAACCTCTAGATTTCTATTTTAACACAGTGCGCTCGTAAATGGAAAACTTTTTTTTGAAATTTTTCAATTTCCCATGAACCATGAACCAAGGGAAAGCTGGGTGCATTCCTACAGGGAGCGATCGAACCGCTGTTTGACGCGAGTAGCTTTGCCCACCCGATCGCGCAGGTAGTAAAGTTTTGCTCTGCGGACTTTCCCGCGACGCATCACTTGGATCGTGGCGATGCGGGGCGAGTGAATCAAAAACACCCGTTCCACTCCGACGCCCTGAAACACGCGGCGGACGGTGATTGTTTCATTAATCCCGCCGTTACGCATGGCAATCACAGTCCCTTCGTAGGGCTGAACCCGTTCTTTGTTACCCTCTTTAATTCTTACGCCGACTCGCACTGTGTCGCCCACGTAAATTTCGGGGACTTGTTTATTGAGTTCTTGCTTGACTCTATTTATTTCTTCCGTTTCTATAGAACGGATTATTTCTGCGCCTTTCATGGGATTTACCAAAACTCACAATCCCTTATCATATATCGAAATGCCCGTTTTATGTCAAAAAATTTCTATGTTAGATACCTCTGGAGTCGTATTTCTGCAACTAGGGGCAATGGCTGCACTGGCCTTGTACGTCGCCGCCAACTTGGGGGCCAACGATGTCGCTAACTCGATGGGAACATCCGTAGGCTCGAAGGCGCTAACGCTGCAGCAGGCAATAATTGTTGCAGGCATACTGGAATTTTCCGGCGCAGTGCTGTTCGGGCAAGGAGTTTCCGAAACTCTCGCAACAGGAGTTGTGAATGCACAAGTGTTCGCTGCCCAACCGCAAGTATTTTTAATCGGGATGGTGTCAGTGCTGATAGCTTGCGGGATCTGGCTGCAAATCGCTACCAGTCGAGGTTTGCCGGTTTCTTCATCCCATGCAGTGGTGGGCGCGATCGCGGGTTTTAGCTGTGTTGCAGCCGGAATTAATGCAGTTGATTGGGGAACCATCGGCACTATCTCCCTAACATGGGTGGCGACACCTTTTGCTAGCGGTGCTTTAGCCGCGCTATTTTACAGTGTGGTGAAGTATTCGATTCTCGATCGGCCAGATCCTCTATCTCAAATGCGCGAGTGGATACCTTGGCTGAGTTCAGCACTGCTGAGCGTATTTGGGATAATTGTACTGCCGTCTGTTGTGAATGTCGCTTTCGTGCAGACAGGGGCGCTCGCCGCGGCGCACGATCGATTTGGCTGGAATCTACCAATTCACGATATTGTGATTGGCATCGGGGCAATAGCTGCGATCGGCCTCACACTCAATAGCTGGAAAAAATTAGAATCAGTTGAGAAGCAAGAAGAAAGAAGGAAGAAGGAAGAAGCAAAAGGGGATAAGGGATTCGGCCCAAGTACAAAATCCTCCCCCACTCCAACACTCCCCCACACTCTCATCGAGCAACAAATGGCAAGATTTCAAGTCTTGAGCGCCTGTTTTGTAGCATTTGCCCACGGTTCCAACGACGTAGGAAATGCAGTTGCTCCCCTAGCTGCGATCGCCTACATCCGGCGCACAGGTGCCTTTCCCTCAGAAGATTTCAGCGTTCCCCTGTGGATTTTAGTCGTCGGAGGCGCAGGAATAGTCATCGGTTTAGCCATCTGGGGCAAAAATGTAATAGCCACAGTCGGCGAAAAGATCATCGAACTCCAACCCAGCGGCGGATTTTGCGCGGAATTAGCCACAGCCACCACAGTCTTGCTAGCATCCCGCTTCGGTTTGCCAGTTTCCACATCCCACGCTTTAGTCGGTGCAGTTGTCGGAGTCGGGCTGATCAAAGCTTGGAAAACAGTACGCTTGGAAACTTTGCTGTCAATTGGTTCGGCTTGGCTGGTGACAATTCCGATCGCAGGAGCTTTGGGTGCTATCATCTTCAGCATCGCGCAATCCATTGGGCAATTTTAGATTTTAGATTTTAGATTGAGGCATTTCAGAACAGTCATCAGTCAACAATCACGGATGGATAGTGCGATAGAATTCATCTGCGTTAATCTGTGTTTATCTGCCTGTATCTGCGGTAAAAAAAAGAGAATATTAACCGCAGATGACAACGGATTGACGCTGATTCACGCAGATGAAGATCGGAGAGATAGGAATAATTCCTATGCTAACAGAAACGTAATAACAGTGATTATACCGGACATCAGATTGCCCACTTCTTCATCACTAATAATAATTTCCCATATCAAACCCGGTTGCGGCACACCAGCACGCGGGCCACTCAATGACTTAATTCCTTCTCCAAGCAATGCTTTAGCTGTTGAGCCAGCACCTCGACGCAGGGCTTTCTCAGCATAGTCAGGTGATTCCCAGGAACCCTAATCACCTCTACTTTTTGAGCCGTTAATTCGCTCCAGCCAAGAGTCGGATCTTGATGACTTATGCTTAGCTGTTCCCTCGATCTAAACAGAGTAATTCGCTGCGGATAAATTTTCGGTACATAACTGATAGTTGCTTGACTATTAGCCTGAAATACAGTAAACATTGAGGGAATTGCCAGCTCGCGCCAGCTCCGTTCTTTTGACTCCTGAGATAGGATGCTAACCATAACGGCCTGTTTCCAATTCCAGCGATGCAAAACATTAGCTACCAAATTAAGCATCTTATTTAATGTCGGAAATTTGGCAGCAATACCGCCACTTTGAACATTTTCTGCAGCAGCCACCAAGCGAAAATAATCTACTACAAAAGGCCAGATAGAGCGCGAAACAGTAGTCAGAATAAACTTGCAACCGTCCCAAAAAGAAGGTTTGTTAGCAGAAACCGGCGCTAAAGTATCCAGCACAGCAAGTAAAGCCACTTCATCCCCCGCTGCGAGCAACTGTTGAGCCATCTCAAAAGCAACCAAACCTCCAAAAGACCAGCCTCCTAAAAAATAAGGCCCTTTTGGTTGAACGGTACGCAAGGCTGCGATGTAGTCAGTCGCCATGTCTTCAATGCTAGTTAGCGGAGAACTTTCGCCGTCAATCCCCTTTGGTTGCAGCCCGTAAAACGGTTGATTTCCTCCTAGTTGAAATGCTAACTCGACATAAGGAAACACGACGCCAAAGATGGGATGGACGCAGAAGAACGGGGGATTTTTACCGCGAGGCTTAATTGCAACTAAAGGCGACCATTCCAGAGAATTTGTTTCTGAATTTAGGGAATCGGCTAAACCTTCAATTGTCGGATTTAAAAAAAGAGCAGACAGCGGCAACTCGCGCTCAAATTGCTGGTTAATCTCATTGATGAGGCGGATTGCCAGCAGGGAATCTCCACCCAAATCGAAGAAGTTATCGCGAATGCCAACGCACTCTGCGTTGAGGATTGTGGCCCAAATTTGGGCGAGGGTTGATTCGGTTGGTGTGCGAGGTGCAATGCAGCTTTTATCTATTGAATTGCTAGTTAGAGTTCCCGGTGCAGGTAGGCGCAGGCGGTCGATTTTGCCATTGGGAGTTAGGGGCAGAAAATCCATCGCCACAAAAGCACTGGGAATCATGTAATTGGGCAGTTGTTGTTTGAGGAAATTGCGTATTTCCCCAGAATTAAGCGTCTGATTGTGATTGGGGACGACATAAGCAACTAGGCGTTTGTTGCCCGACAAATCATCCGCAGCAACCGCCGCTGTTTCTTTGACTGCTGGATGATGAACCAGCCGCGCTTCAATTTCTCCCAATTCTATTCGATAACCGCGAATTTTTACCTGTTCGTCAGTGCGGCCTAAAAACTCAATATTGCCGTCGGGAAAATAGCGAGCTAAGTCACCAGTTTTATAAATTCGTTCTCCTGCTTTCTGGCTAAACGGATTAGCAATAAATCGCTGGGCGGTTAATTCGGGGCGGTTCAGGTAGCCTCGCGCCAATCCGCTGCCGCCGATGTACAATTCACCGGGAATTCCAACGGGTACAGGCTGTAAATTTTCATCTAAAATATAGAGTTGAGTGTTAGCTATTGGGCGTCCGATTGGCGGTTTTTTGCGCTCGCCAATTTCGGCCAAACTTGACCAGACAGTCGCTTCTGTAGGGCCGTAAGCGTTAAAAAATCTGCGCCCAGAAGCCCAGCGTTTAACAATATCCGGAGAACAGGATTCGCCAGCACAGATGATTGTTTGCAGTGCGGGAAGTTCGGCGTTTGGAAGGACAGCTAGCAGCGAGGGCGGGAGGGTAGCGTGGGTAATAGCATTGTCCTGCAAAAATTGGATTAATGTTTGTCCTGGCAACAAAGATTCTTTCTTGGCACAGTAAAGTGTTGCTCCGGTTCCCAAGGCCATGACAATCTCAAAGATTGAGGCATCAAAACTCAGAGAGGCGAATTGCAAAATGCGGTGATTTGAGTTTAAGTTAAAAGCTTCTATTTGAGCTAGGGCTAAGTTGTATAGTCCCCGATGTTCGATGAGAACGCCTTTGGGTTTTCCGGTTGAACCAGATGTGTAAATGACGTAGGCTAGGTTTTTGGGTAAAATATTTGTAGTTGGGTTTTCTGGGCTTTGTCGGGCGATAATTTCTCTGTCGGAGTCCAAACACACTACTGAAAAAACTCCGTAATTTTCCTGCTGCGTCAAGTTTTGGGCTAAGTGCTGCTGAGTTACCAAAATCGACACCTGAGCGTCTTCTAACATGAAGTTAAGTCGCTCTTGAGGATAAGTTGGATCTAAAGGCAGGTAGGCTGCGCCTGCTTTGATAATGCCTAGCAATCCGACGATCGCATCTAAGGAACGTTCTACACAAAGGCCCACTAAAACTTCTGGTGCTGCTCCCAATTGCTGCAAGTAATGTGCAAGTTGGTTGGCTAGGCTGTTGAGTTGGCGGTAGGTTAACTGCTGGTTTTCAAAGACGGCGGCTACAGCATCGGGCGATCGCGCGACTCGCTCTTCAAATAGCTGATGGAAACACTGGTTGTGCGGATAATCTCTCTGAGTGTCATTCCAATCGATTAATAATTGCTGGTATTCTGGCGCTGTCAGCAAAGCCAAGTCGCTGAGGTGCTGTTTGGGATTGGCAACAATGGCTTCAAGCAGCCTTTGGAAATGTCCCACCATGCGCGCAATTGTGCGGCTATCAAATAAGTCTGTGCTGTAGACAAATTGCCCTTGAATACTTCCTGCATTTTCCCACAAGTGGCACTCTAAATCTAGCTTGGCGGTTCCTGCGTCAAAGTCGATCGCCTCGAAAGCAATTCCCGGCAATTCTAGCGCTGCTATAGGAGTGTTTTGCAGGCTAAAACTAACTTGAAATAGGGGGTTGCGACTCAACTCGCGATCGGGGTGCATTTCCTCAACCAACTTCTCGAAGGGCAAATCTTGGTGAGCGTAGGCTGCCATTGCGACGTTTTTTACGCGATGCAATAGTTCCCGAAAAGTTGGATTTCCTGATAAATCTGCACGCACCACCAAACTGTTGACAAAAAAACCGATTAATGCTTCTAATTCGCTCTGGTTGCGATTGGCGATCGGCGTTCCTACTGCAATATCTACTTGTCCTGTATAGCGGTACAGCAAAGTTTGAAAAGCGGCTAGTAGAGTGATAAATAAAGTCGCGCTTTCTTGCTGGCTCAATGACTTTAGCGCCTCGCTCAAAGCAGGTGATAGTGTTATAAATTGTTTAGCGCCGCGGTAGGATGGAACGGCTGGTCTTTGCCTGTCTGTTGGTAGATTGAGTGTGGTAATTCCGTTTAACTGCTGTCGCCAATAAGCTAACTGCGTTTCTAATACTTCGCCCTGCAACCATTGGTGCTGCCACTCTGCAAAGTCGGCGTACTGCACGGGCAGTGCTGGTAAGTGCGAGATCCCATTTTTTACAAATGCTGTGTAGAGCGTTCCTAGCTCTCGAATTAGCACTCCAATCGACCAACCATCAGCCACAATATGATGTAAATTCAGCAACAATATATGTTCTGTTTCACTGAGTTGTAACAGCGTTACTTTGAATAACGGGCCGGCGGCTAAATCGAAAGGGCATTGTGCTGCATCGGTTGCGAGTTGCAGTGCTGCGGTTTGCTGCTGATTTGGGGAGAGCTTTTGTAAGTCAATTGTGGGGAGGGATACAGTTAAAATGGGAGCAATAATTTGTACGAGTTCCCCTTCCAAAAGCGTAAAAGTGGTGCGTAAAGTTTCGTGCCGCTGCACAATTTCGTTGAAGGTTTGCTCTAAGGCGATCAAGTTTAGGGAACCTGTTAAGCGGAGCGCTGTTGAAACATTATAGAAAGGATTGCCCGGTGCTAATTGATTGAGGAACCAAAGCCGCTGCTGAGCAAACGATGCTGGAAATACAAAAACTTCTGTTTCTTGCTGCATATTTATCTAAATTGCATCCTGTTCAACAGCCATCCTTTTTATTTACTTTCTCGACTCGACATCTTGCCAAAGTCAAAAACAATCTTAAAATTATCTGCGTTTATCCGCGTTAATCTGCCCTTCATCTGCGGTCGCTCTATCAATCAAAAAATTATGCAATAGGTCTATTAAAAGATGATAGCTTCCGCCGCCGACTATCGCGCGAAATCGGCACTAAAGCCGGAGCATCACTTTTAGCATTCTTATCTTTCAAACTCTCAACAATCTTAGATAATTCTGCAATTGTCGGCGCTTCAAAAACCCGGCGCAAAGGCAACTCTACCGCGAAAGCATCTCGCACTCTCGAAACAAGCTGAGTCGCCAGCAGCGAATGGCCTCCTAATTCAAAGAAATTGTCCCGGATACCCACTCGCTTTATCCCCAAAACCTCAGCCCAAATTTTCACTAAAACTTCCTCGATAGAAGTATGAGGCGCAACATAACCGCCAGCCCATTCTAACTTAATCGGCTCCGGTGCAGGCAAAGCGAGGCGATCGACCTTTCCGTTAGCCGTCACCGGTAGCGACTCCAGCACCACAAAAGCCGACGGAACCATATATTCCGGCAGTTTTTCTGCTAGATAAGCCTGCAACTGTGGCACTAATTTCCGTGCAACTTTACCTTGTAAGGGATTATTAGCATAAGAGCGCCAAGGACGCAAGTTATCGCTTCTGGTTTCTCGCACAAAATCTCTGGTTTCACCCCGTGCAAACACTACATCGTAGCGCCCTTGACTGTCGGAATTAGACCAACTAATATTAACATTATACGGAACTTCCAAAGCATACCAAGCTTCGGGATCTACTCCTAAATTATCGACTTTTTCTACGGCTTTCTGCAACTGACCTGCTGTGGGAAATTTATCGACAACAGACAGCAATTCTGCCGCCTTAACTGCTGCCGTTATCCGCGCATTAGGCACATTAGCAATTCTTAAAACATCGAGTTGATTTTGCAATAATATTTGTTGCACCGTGGTAACACTCAGATTCTGATTTTCATCCAACCAATCCAGCCGTTTTTCGGCGCCCCACTCCCCTTTTGGCGATGATTTTGGGCGTGCTGTTTCAGACGCAATATGCAGAATAGCATTGTACCGAAAATCAGTTAACTCATTGTGGTAACTACCGCGAATCAATTGAATTTCTACGCCCCAAATCTGCGGAAAGCGCTGCTTTAATGCACTAAAAAAATCTGGTTTAATAACTAACTCTGTTTCTTGAAAAATTTGCATTTGTACTCGCTGCTGCAACTGTTCGCCCGCGAGAGAAGGTTCGGCTTGATACAGTTGTACCGAAGCGTGAAAAGCTGCCAGCAGCGGCAAGCTGCGGACATCTCCGATGAATATAAAGCCGCCAGGTGCAGTTGCTTTCACCGCACCTTCTAGCACCTGCACGAGATAGTCGATATTCGGGAAATATTGCACGACAGAGTTGAGAATTACTGCGTCAAAAGCTGCTGTCTCTACTCCCTCAAAGTCAGTCGCCATTTTCTGAAGCAGCGTTACATTAGCTAACTGTTGATTTGCCAAGTGCTGCCGAATATAGTTGAGCGAAATAGGGGAAAAGTCTGTTCCGCAATATTGAGTGCAGCGAGGCGCTACTTGGAACAGCAACAAACCTGTGCCGCAGCCAATTTCTAACACTCGGCTAGGCTGCAAAGCTAAAATTTGGGCTGCTTGATTTTTCGCCCAGTCGCGTATCTGTTCTGCTGGGATTGGCTGATTAGTATAACTGCTATTCCAGCCGACAATATTAAAGGTTGGATCTGAGTCACCAGCAGGTTGATTGTAAGTTTCATTGTAGAGCATTTGCCACTGCAAAACCTGTTCGTCCTGCAATTGCATTATTTGGCTTTTTTCGCTGGTACTGCTATATTCTGCATTCAGGGCAATATAAGCTACTAAACGTTTATCTCCCTGTCCATCTTCCGAAGCTATTGCTACAGTTTGCTTCACCGCCGGATGTTGAGTTAATTGTGTCTCGATTTCTCCTAATTCGATGCGGAAACCGCGAATTTTTACTTGTTCGTCAATGCGTCCTAAAAATTCAAGGTTGCGATCAACTCTGTAGCGCACTAAGTCGCCCGTTTTGTAAATTCGCTCTCCTGAATTTGGTTTAAAAGGATTGAAAATAAAGCTTTGTGCAGTTAAATCTGGGCGGTTGAGGTAGCCGCGAGCGAGTCCGTTTCCGCCGATGTACAATTCGCCAACAACCCCCATTGGTACGGGCTGCAAATATTTGTCTAATATGTAGATTTGAGTGTTAGCAATGGGGCGGCCAATTGTCGGGGCGATGTCTGTTTGCTCTGTTACAGGAATATAACCGGAAGTTGTGACGACGGTGTTTTCGGTTGGGCCGTAATTATTTACTAGCTTAAATGGATGGGATTTTAAAGGATGTTGTTGCAGTTTTTCGCCGCCTGCGAGCAAGATTCGCAACGCTGTTGTTTGAGGCCAATCTAATAGCAAAACTTTCTCGGCTAAAGGTGTTGGCAAAAAGCTAATTGTAATTGCGTTTGATACTAACCAGTTTTGCAGTTTTTCAGGATCTCGCCTGATGTCATCTTCTGGAAAGTAGATGCTAGCTCCGGCGGCGAGATAAGGCCAAATTTCCCACCCGCAAGCATCAAAGCCGATCGCTGCAATTTGCGTGGCTCGATCGCCCACTGACACCCCAAACTCTCTTTGATGCCAAAAAACGAGATTTAACAAGCTCCCGTGCTCAATTTCAACTCCTTTCGGCTTTCCCGTGGACCCGGAGGTGTAAATCGCGTAAACCAGATTTTCGGCTGTGGCTGCGCTGGTGGGATTGTCGGCGATTTCTTGGGAAATCATCTCCCAGTCTGTGTCTAAACAAACTATCTGTAAATTGGGCGAGCGCAAATTCTCTATCCATTGCTGCTGAGTTAACACAACAGATAATTGAGCATCTTTTACCATAAAGCTCGAGCGCTCAGCAGGATAGCTCGAATCTAAAATTAAGTAAGCTCCTCCCGCTTTCAGGATACTCAACATCCCCACGATCAGATCGAGCGATCGCCCGCAGCAAAGCCCGACTAAAACTTCCGCCCCAACCCCAATTTTTTGCAAATAACGTGCTAGTTGGTTGCTGCGGATATTTAGCTCTCGATAGGTGACTCGCTCCTCTCCAAATACCAGCGCCACCGCATCCGGTGTCCGATCCGCCTGCATTTCAAATAGCTGATGGATGCACAAATCTTGCGGATAATCCGCCTGAGTATTGTTGCATTCAACTAACAAATGATCGCGCTCTTGGGCGCTCAAATATTGCAAGTTTGCTATGCGCTGTTCTGGATTTGTCACAATGCTTTCTAACAAGGTTTGAAAATGCCCGATCAGGCGGGTAATCGTAGCTTCATCAAATAAATCGGCGCTGTAAATAACCATGCCGCTGATGCCCAGAGAGCTATCAACCCACAGCTTATTGCTGGGCGATTGGTTGCTTCCCGAGCTGTCGGGCGATCGCTCCCACAAATGAAACTCCAAATCAAACCGCGCTGTACCCACATCTAACTGCTGCGGGCTGAGTGTTAATTCTGGCAATTCTAACCGATTCCCCGGCGCGTTTTGCAGCGCAAACGCCACCTGAAATAAGGGATTTTGGTTCAACGCGCGATCGGGATGCAGTTCTTCTACTAACTTCTCAAACGACAAATCTTGGTGAGCGTAAGCTCCTAATGCTACCTCTTTGACTCGGTTTAAAAGTTCCCGAAAAGTTGGATTTCCCGACAAATCTGTACGCAGCACCAAACTGTTGACAAAAAAACCGATTAATGCTTCTATTTCACTGCGGTTGCGATTGGCGATCGGCGAACCTACAACAATATCTTCTTGCTGGGCGTAATGGTAAAGCAACGTTTTAAAAGCTGCCAGCATAGTCATAAACAGCGTCACTCCTTCGCGCTGGCTCAACGTTTCTAAAGCCTCGCTCAGTTGTTTTGGCAGTTGCAAAAATTGCCTTTTGCCTCGGTAACTTTGAATTGCTGGCCTGGGTCGATCGGCAGGCAAATTTAGCATAGAAATGCCGTTTAACTGCCGTCTCCAGTAAGCAAGCTGCGTTTCTAAAACTTCCCCTTGCAGCCATTCGCGCTGCCATTTTGCAAAATCAGCATACTGGATCGACAAAGCCGGTAAAGGCGAAGGTTTTTCGCTAGCAAATGCCGTG
Organism: Microcoleus sp. S13_C5; assembly: GCF_036700845.1. Taxonomy (NCBI): domain Bacteria; kingdom Bacillati; phylum Cyanobacteriota; class Cyanophyceae; order Oscillatoriales; family Microcoleaceae; genus Microcoleus; species Microcoleus sp. S13_C5. Next base: position 2,398 of record NZ_JAUBPR010000005.1, on the reverse strand, counting down.
TAAAGTGCGCCTAATTCCTGAATTAGCACTCCTATAGACCAACCATCGGAGACAATGTGGTGCATATTCAGCATTAATAAATATTCGGCATCATCTAACTGCAATAATGTGACTCGCAGCAACAAGTCATGGGACAAATTGAAAGAGCGTTGAGCTTCCTCAGTGGTGAGCCTGTTTGCTTCAGTGTGTCGAGATTCCTTTGGCAAATTTCGCAAGTCCACTACATTAATCGCGAGGTGGAAAGCGGCAGCTATTCTCTGAACAGCTTGGCCCGAAACTACTGCTAAAGTCGTGCGTAAAGCTTCGTGGCGGCGCACAATTTCATTGAAGGTTTGTTGCAGCGCTGCAAAATTGAGCGAACCTGTCAAACGCAATGCTGCGGGAACATTATAAAAAGGATTGTTCGGTACTAATTGGTCGAGAAACCACAAGCGCTGCTGTGCAAAGGAAAGCGGTAGATTTCCGTCCCGCCCCATCGGAACAATCGGTGTAGGAGTGATACTAGAAGTACGATTAGCTGCTTTTAAAAATGAAATTATTTCGGTTTTTCTCTGAGAAATTTCGGCGCGCAGTTCGGGTGTAATAATTCCTTCGGGAGCGTTGCAGCGCAGGCGATATCCCTCAATAAAAATATTAATATCTAGACTGCGAAGGTAAGATAAAAACTCAACTAACTCCACCCTGACAGAATCTCTGGCATTTGGCGATGAACTCGATATTTTTGGCTCGGACATTTTGAGTTATCCTGTCATTACTTGGGCAAATCAATAAATTAAATTCCACCAGCGCACAAATTAAGAGCTTAACTTACCGCTTGCTTACTGTGGCCTAACCTGAGTATGATTCTGTGTGAATCCGCAACCCAAATTCTACCCAAGGTTTCAGCTTATGCCGTTCATGCCCTTCAATTTCCTGTTTCTATGGCTGGTGGGATTGCTGTCCGTCGGGGTACTTGGCGGAGGTATATACATTGTCTATGAATATTACATAGGCGAACTTGTAGGGATTTCCTACTTAGTCAGCGGAGTCTTGATGGTTCTTTGGTCTGTTGGCGGCCGCTTTATCAGTTTGCCGTTGTTCCGCCGCCCCGGTGCTGACGAACCCAAGCCGACGCGGACGGGTACGGTGCAGCGGGTTGAGAGGCCTGATGGCACTATTTTACAAGTAGAATTCTACGGCCCAGAGGACGGACAGCCGATTATCCTCTCACATGGTTGGGGGCCCAACAGTATGGTTTGGTATTACGCGAAACGGCAACTAACCGATCGCTTCCGAGTGATTGTTTGGGATCTTCCAGGTTTGGGAAAATCCACTCGACCAAAAAACAGCGACTATTCCCTAGAAAAATTTGCCCGCGATCTCGAAGCCGTCATTGCCATAGCAGGAACTAAACCTGTTATCCTACTCGGACACAGCATGGGCGGCATGATTTCTCTAACATTCAGCCGGCTTTTTCCCGAACTTCTCGGTAGTCGAGTAGCTGGTTTAATTCTGGTAGATACGACTTATACTAATCCTCTCAAAACCGCTATTTTTAGCGGTTTATTACGCGCTTTGCAGAAGCCGCTGCTCCAACCTCTGCTTTATCTCACCATAGCTCTTGAACCGATTATGTGGGGAATGACTTGGCTGAGCTATCTCAATGGTTCACTGTACATCAGTGTAGAAGTATCGGGATTTAAAGGCACTGAAACACGCGGTCAATTAGATTTCTCAGCTTTCTTATCAGCCTTGGGTTCTCCCGGCGTTCTCGCTCGCGGCACACTGGGAATGCTCAAATTTGACGAAACAAAAACTTTGCCATCAATTGACATTCCAGTGTTGGTTATCTGCGGCGATTCAGATATCGCCACTACCCCCCCAGCTAGCCTGCGAATGAAAGCAGAATTACCTCAAGCAGAGCTAGTTACGATACAAAAAGGAGGACACATGGCATTAATCGAGCATAACCAGCAGTTTGCGGATGCTGTCAGGGCATTCTGCACTGAAATTTCGTGACTAAAAATGTGACTTAAAATCCTGTAGGTTCTGGCTGGGGATACCTTAAAACTCGGCGTTGCACAATTTGATGATGGTTCTTGTCTGGTGTCCCGCCTGCTGGGAAAATACACGCCTTCGGGCGGGACGCCCGGGTGCATCTCACTTTTGCAGATACATCAAGCTGAAAGTTGACCATTAAGATAAGCACAGCGAGGAGAAAAGATAGAGGAAACACTCTTGATAGTTTACCCTTGCCCCGATAGTTTCATCGGTTCTCCAGAACTTACGGTGATATTTTTATCTAATTAGAGAAGCAAGCTAATACCCGTTCTCGAAAATTATCAAAGTTTGAAAAGCCATATCCTTGTCGCATAATTAACTTAATTCGATTATTTATCCCTTCCATAACGCCACTTGT
>NZ_JAUBPR010000280.1:0-1568 GCF_036700845.1 Microcoleus sp. S13_C5 | reverse complement strand
GAAGTTACATCAGCAAATATTTGGAATTGGTTTACTCACTGCTGTTATTGTACCTCACCTTTGTAAGAAATGCTATACAACAGGAAAAATCTCTGCTTTCGCCTTCACCATTTTTCGTGAGAATGCGAGCTAAGGGGTTGTTGTAAGTGGCGATCGCTCTGTACATGGACGTTCACATTCCGCAAGCAATTACCGAGCAGTTGCGCCGTCGTGGCGTGGATGTTTTGACTGCGATCGAAGATGGTGCGACAGAATTGCCGGATGACGAACTTTTGGAACGTGCCACTCAGTTAGGGAGAGTATTGTTTACTCAAGATATCCGTTTTAGGGCACTGGCTCAAGATTGGCAGCGTCAGGAAAAACTGTTTGCTGGTTTGATATTTGGACATCAGCTAGGCGGTACAATCGGACAGTTTGTTAAGGATTTGGAACTGATTGCTTTAGTCTCGGACTCTGATGAATGGATGAATGCTGTTGAGTATATTCCTTTTTAGGGCGATCGCTTGTTGGGAATGAAAGGGCGATCGCATCTGCTACCTCTACTTCATCAGGCTAGTTGTAAAGCAAGAAATAGAATAATGTGGTAAATAACATGAATAATATATAGTGAGTTCTGAATTTGCGACATCTGCTAATTTTGGCTTGCTCGCAGCGTAAACGTTCGGATGCTGATTCGCTGCCTGCTATTGAGCGCTATGATGGCCCAACATTCCGTTTGCTGCGTCGTTTTCTACGGAAACAACCATCAGCACGGTTAGAGATATATATTTTGTCAGCGAAGTTTGGCTTGATACCAAGTGACTATCAGATTCCAAATTATGACCAACGAATGACAAAAATGCGATCGCGTCAATTGCAGCCAGAGGTCATTGCTAAATTTGAAGATATCCTCAGCGCAAAGTCATATCAGAAACTTTGCATTTGTCTAGGTCAAGATTATTTCCTTGCACTGGATAAATACGATATGCTAATTAAATCAGGATTAGCTGTGCGAATTGCTACAGGCTCTTTGGGTAAAAAGCTAGCAACCTTGCATGATTGGCTGTACGGGAAGCCCCCGGAACTAGCTATTAGACAGGCTGTTGTCCCCCAAGGGAAAGCGAGTCTTAAAGGGATTGAGGTTGTTTTGACACCAGCAGAAGTGCTTGATTTAGCGCGTCAGGCGTTGGTGGAAGGCAAGGGCAACCCTGGTTGTTACCAGTCGTGGTACGTGCTAGTGGGCGATCGACGAGTATCGCCGAAGTGGGTAGTAAGTCTGTTGACAGGATTGCCTGTCAGCGCTTTTCATTCCAGTGTGGCTAGGCGATTGCTGCAACAACTTGGTGTAGAAATTTATAGAGAATAATCAAATCTTAATCTTAATCGAGGTGTTTAAAAATGAGCGTCAAGACTCCTCCTATTGGTACTGTTATTTCTGATCGGGATACTCCAACTTTTGAAACTGTGCGAATCAAATTGAAAGCAGGACAAGATGTAAAGCCTGGTATGCTTGTCAGGGTAAGCTCATCTAATTTGGTATAAATTGTACTTGACAAAAAGACAACTAGAGAAAATGTGGCATTCACATA
>NZ_JAUBPR010000152.1:0-13289 GCF_036700845.1 Microcoleus sp. S13_C5 | reverse complement strand
GTGGCGGTTTATCAAATATCAATGGCTCGAAATAGATGCCTACTCTAGCTGGCAATCTCTTGTTTCATCTGTCGAAATAATTCTTAAAGAATTTGGAGATAATTATATAATTAATTTTGCTTAACTACTTAAAGAGAGTGAAAGTAGGATAAAGTTATCGCCAAAATAGGACTTTTTTGAATAAAAAAATCCCGGATTTATTAATAAATAATGGGAAAATTATTTAAACCTAAGTTTATGGTTAGAATGCTTGCGGTTTTATACCCTGTAGTAGCGTGTTATGCCGCTGTTGCGGTCTAATAAATAGTTAGCTAGAAGATTGACCATTTTTGTACATTTTTAGCTGGGAGGCAATTATGAAAATACTCATGAGACTTTTAATTTCTATCGGTGTCGTAGCTACAGTTTTTAGTTCGATTGAAGCAGCATATTCACAAATATCTGGATTACGAGGAAAGTTTGATGGCACACAAACTCAGGAAGCTCGGATTCGAGAGGTAGGCTCTCTTGCTGTAGCAGTAGAAGTTAATGATGGTAAAACCTGGCAACAATGGTATGCAACACGTCGGGGAGATACGAACTTCTCAAAAATAGTTAGTTGTACTGTTGGTGAATTCAATGGTGATAAAAAGTCCGATATTGCTTGTCTGTATGACTATGGAAACTTTGATGTTGGAATATGGGTATTGACCTCGGACGGGAAGAACTTTAACTCTAGCATCTGGTGGAGAAGCGGTAAAGGTAACTTGAACCCAAATTCTGTTGTTGGACCGATTGAGTCCATCGATAATAATAATGATGGTCTGTCTGATCTGAAAATGCCCTACCTTTATCCCAATAATATCCGTAACGATATTGTTTTTTATTCAGATGGTCAGAAATTTTACCGCTAGTTTTTGGGATTTATTTTACCCAGTAAATTAGGCTGGATGTGCTAGTATGTTGGGTTTCATGAATTCAACCCAACTTTTTTTACAATCACAATTTTATCATTTCCACCATTCTCATGGGATGCTTGTAAAGATAGCGATCGCATCACCAATCATAAAGAGCGATCACTATTTGCTTTTTCTGATAACCATTGGTGACAAGTTAAGACTTAATTGCATTTGTCAATCAGTAATATTACTCAAAAAAACTGCTTTTTTAGGAGTGGAACATTCACGATTTGAGAGGGAATAGGTATAAATATCACCCTCGGCACGATCGCACGATCGCCCAAATCTCAGTTTTGGGCTCAAAATCCAAGTAAATGTTGAGCATAATTGCTGATTGACAAATGCTTTCTTAGCTTAACTTGTTACCAATGAGCAAGATGTGAGAATTTTGTATATTAGAGCACTTTTTAACAACATTGTACAAAACTGTACTAAATAAATTTAAACAGAGTAAAAAACTTCAAAAATTGTGAACAAAATTGAATTTTTTTTATAAAAAATATCCTGATTTCTAAGAACCATAGGAGAAAAATTAAACAGTAAATTTAGGGATTAAACGCTTGTCGTTTAATCCCTGTAATAGTGTATTAAGCCGCACATTGACTATTAGGGTATGGTGTAAAGATATGAACGGGATTATTAAGTTCTTAGATCATAATGGAATGCGTCCTATTATTGCTTTGGTTGTGATTATTGGTGCTCTGGCGATCACTCTCAAAAGTGATAAAATTTGTGTAGTGCAAGTAGAATACCCCCCAGTTACTTCAAGAGCTGCTGGAACTCAACCCCAAATCATTTTTAGAGACAATCCTGTTTGCTCAAAGTATTTTGAAATAGCAGCATTGGTACTGGGTGGACTTCTGGGATTAACCGCACCAGATAAATCGAGCAGATATCAATCGGAAGATGAGGCGGCCAGAGAGAAGCAAACAACATCTGAGAAAAAGCAATCACCGAGGGATGATTGATTTATGAGCTGGTAGGTTGGGTTGACGCAATGAAATCCAACCTCTTTTTCCACTCACAATGTTACCCATTTCTACCATTCTAATGCGATGATTGCCCTAATAGCGATCGCCTCATCACGCATAAAGAACGATCGTCCCTCACACCCAATACCAAACAATCCGATGATTGTACGGATAGCGAGGCCTGAGTAAAAAAAGAGCGATCGCCCTTGCCACCAAATACCAAACACTGCGATGATTGTACAGAGTGCGATCGCACATAATCATCATCACTAATTTGCGATCGACCCCCGGCATCAATTCTCCACAAACCATCCGGCTGAGGTTCCTGATCTGCGGTCAAGCGCACAGTAGCATTGTCCCCCAATTCCACCCCAGCCAACCTCTAATTTGATTGTGTTGTTCGCCGTGAATTCGGAATCTTACCGATAATGCCACATAAAATATTTTTTCAATCTATTCTATTCAGTTAGCGATAAAAATTTAAGTAAACATCGCATCGCAAGGGTTAGTTTCGTAGGAGTTTACTCCATTCCGATCTAGATTAAAAAAAAAGCCGCTCCTTGTATTTTCTTCTCCTTCTTCCTTCGCGTCCTTCGCGTCTTCGCGGTTCGTTTCTAACACAAATACCCAATCCAAGTTGGCAAAACCTCCGGGGAACCGTACCACTTCCCCGGAGAACGAGGCGAATGCCAAACCCCCTCCAACACCAAATTTTCGGCCCCGTCCAAAATAGCAGCTTCCACCGGCGTAATTCCATCTCCCCAAGTTTCGCCCTTCCCCACAGTCAATTCGTAACTTTTATAAGCCAGCCAAGTCCCAAAACCGCGCTTGCCAAAAACAGCCTTCCCAGCAGCGCACACATAGCGCACCTGCGGGTGAAAAGCCCCCGGATAGTGAATTTTGACAAAATCTAGATTTTTGCGAGTCCAGCGCTCTTGAGAGACGTGCGGCGTGCCTAAAGTGATTAAAGTATTCACATAAGGGTGAGCTTCCCACAAACCCGCATCCTCAAGCACGTCGCCGTGAATCGTGTAAGGCTTTTCGCCCAAATAGATGCGAGAAATCCAGCCGCCGGCGGAATGACCGACGAGATTGATCTGGGGAACCCCGTATTGCTGTAACATTTGTTTGACCGTGCGATCGAGCTGTCGCAAAATTGGCACCATCGACCGCCCACCAAAAGTCGGCAACCAATCTCCCTTGCCCAGAGGCACTGTTACTGTTGGGAAACCTCGATCGACCAGAGATTTTTCTAATTCGCGATAGTCGGAAGCAGCAGCAAAATATCCTGGTAAAATCACGGTTGGTAATGGCATTGTCAATTTTAGATTTTAGATTTTAGATTTTAGATTTTGCGGCCGGAGTGCTACGATCTGTTTTTCAAGTTCAAAGACGCTTGCCGAAGCATCCTTTGGATTGCTAACATCTGCCGCTCGTTTAACCTTTTGCTTAGGGAATATCTACTTCTATGGCTCGCGAGCCGATTCAAACATGGTATTTTACCCTAGTTGTCGTTCACTTAGAAGACCGTTTTCTACTGGTACAAGAGCGCAAGTACGAGCAGCAGTGGTATCTCCCAGCAGGGCGAGTGGAAAAAGGGGAGACTTTGCTGGAAGCTGCTATGCGGAATACCCTGGAGGAAGCGGGCATTTCCATCATCGTTGAGGGAATTCTCCGGGTAGAGCACACAGTGATGCCTAGGGGCAATGTGCGCCTTCGAGTCATTTTTGTGGCTCGTCCACAAGATAAGACGCCACCCAAGAGTAAGCCGGATGAGCATACTTTGTGCGCTGGCTGGTATTCTCTCAAGGAATTAGACCAGTTGTCTCTACGGGGAGAGGAAGTTCGGGAAATGTTTCAATATATGGCAAGCGGCGCTCCAATTTATCCCATTGACTTGCTCACCATCGAGGGAGCTCCTTTCAAAACTTACCGCTATCGCTGGTGAATCCATCGATTTTGGATTTTGGATTTTGGATTGAATAATTACTTCCATGGATGAATCCGGTTGTGTAACCGAATTGGAAACAGGGGTCGATCCGTTGGAGCGATCGTGTTTAATGAATTAGTGGCGCTCCAGATCCCGGAAAAAGACGGTATAGCAGCGGCGCAGTCTGTTTTTTCCATCGCCCCAGTCCGGCTCGCCTGACGCCCCGCTCACCATTCTCAACAATATCTGAGAAACCGCGTATAGGATTCGGCTAAAGGCAGTAGGCAAGAAAAACAATGGTTTCAGCAATTAACAACCTCCTCACCCTATTGGCGGTTGCTATAAAAGCGTTGAACCAGCCAAAAAACCCGGTTTCTAGGCTTGAGTGCTGGATGTGAGGGTCGCGAAATCTGAATAAAAGTCGATCGGGCAATTTCGATACCGACCGTGCTAAAATTATACCTTTGAATTCCCAACCTCTCCTCATTAAAACGAATTCAGACTCAATCACAACAACAACAATATAAATTACCAATCCCCCAATCACTCAATCCCCCAATCTAAAATCTAAAATCTAACCATCTCCCAATCCCCCAATCCCCCAATCCCCCAATCTAACCATCTCCCAATCCCCCAATCTAAAATCTAAAATCTAACCATCTCCCAATCCCCCAATCTAAAATCTAAAATCTAAAATCTAAAATTTAAATGACTGACTCTTCCTCCCTAGCAAACACCCTTTCCCAACCGCTGCGCCAGCCTTATTGGTGGGCAGCCCTAGCTTCTGTCAGCCTCCACGGAGTGCTCGGAGTAAGTGCCCCGACGCTCTCAAACATACTTTATGGTGGAAATTCTTCAAAAAATATCCCCGGTTCTGTCGGCTTAGTAGAGCTAACTCCCGCAGAAGCCAGCCGCCTGCCACAAACCATACCACCGAGACCGTCTAATACGCGATTTACGCCATTTTCGATCGCACCAGTTCCCCTTCGGCCAGCGCCAAAGTTAGCCCCGCCCTTGCCCCCCGCACCTGATACCATCAACTTGCCGGCCATGCCGCCGGGAATGCCCCCTCCTGGATTCTTTTCCCCTCTGCCTTCTTCCCCTCTCCCGCCCTTAACGGCCCCAACAGCCCCGCCACCTCCCAAAACTCCATCCCCAACAGTTAGAGCCCCCTCCCAGCCAACACCCACTTTCGTCCCACCCGTACCTCCCAGCGGTTTGCTTTTCCCACCCTTACCTGGTAATTTCGATCGCAATATCCCGCCACCGCCATCGCTGCCAGAAGCGCCCCAGCTTCCGGGCGGCGGCTCGGAAGATGAAGCAGAGGCGCTCAAAAAGATCATAGCCAGTAGAGGCGGACTCCCACTATTTCCAGACGGAGCTCCAGTCTTTACCCCGGAATTCCCAATTGGCAGGAATGTGGGACCCGATGGAGTACCAAAATTGACTCAAAAAGATCCCAATAAAAGGAATCTCATCGCAGAAACTCCCGAAGAAAGAATCAGGAGGCAACAATTTGAAGAGGGACAGCGACAGCTAGGACAGTCCGGTCAACCGGGTTCAAACTTACCCACCGACAGAGAGACACAGCTTGCGGCTGCAAATACCTATGTTGCTTTGTTTGAGAAATTTAAAAAGGCTTATCCTGACTTGGAAATGACGGGCCCGACTCCTGTGAATGTCCCTTATCCCGTAACAGCTTGCTCGCAAAAACTCCAAGGAACAGCAGTTTTTGGAGCAGTTGTCAGCCCTCAAGGCTTGCTCAAGGCCGAGCCACAGCCGATCGTCCCCACGGGTTACGGTATTCTCGATAATGCAGCTAAAATTGCGATTATTAGCCCTTCTCTAACATTTTCTGCAGCCAGGACGCACAAGCTTTACCAACTGGCTGTCGAGTTTAAGTACGACGAAAAAGTTTGTAGTGGCATTCCTGTCACCCCAACCAGGCCCAACCCACCAGGCCAGCAGCCAGCGCCCGCCCCGACAGCGCCCAGACCAACAGGCCAGTCGCCTTCGCCAGCGCCTACTGAAGTGAAACCGCAGTTTGAGAAGCCGCCGACCCCCTCCACTAAAGCGCAGCCAGGGGCCAAACCGTCGCCGCCCGCACCCAAGCCCGCGGCTCAACCGTCGCCCTCGCCTGAACCGAAACCACCTGCGGAACAGTCGCCTTCTCCTCAACCGCAGCCCGCCGAAGTGTCTCCGCAGCCGCAAGTGTCGCCATCTCCTGCCCCCGAAGTGTCTCCGCAGCCGCAAGTGTCGCCATCTCCTGCTGCCGAAGAGTCCCCGCAGCCGCAAGTGTCGCCCTCGCCGGAAGCTGCGCCATCTCCGGCCGCCGAAGTGTCGCCATCTCCGGCCCCGGAAGTGTCGCCCTCGCCGGAAGCTGCGCCATCTCCGGCCGCTACCGAAAATTAATTGGGCATCGGTAATTGGCAATCCGGTAGGGGAATGGGTTGCTATACTTACTGGCCGTAAACAATGTGTTAAATTTAACTTGAATCACGCTAGTTAATGTTTAGTTGCATCAAGATAATTTTTCGCGCCTATCTACTTAAGCGCGCGAATATGCGCTCCGGTGGTGGACTCATATCAAATCCGGCAGCATCGTCTGGGTAAAATCCAGTCAACAGTCAACAATCACGGATAGATGCTGCAACCGGAATTGATATCATTCATCTGCGTTAATCTGTGTTTATCTGCCCTCATCTGCGGTGAAAAAAAGACAATTTATTAACCGCAGATAACAAGGGATTGACGCAGATTCACGCAGATGCAGAGAAGAGATATATGAATGATTCCGCTCCTAACATTTGATATCAATTGTTTAATCTTTAATCTAAAATCTACAATCTACTGACCAAAGTTCAAGATTCCAAATGGCGGTTGGGGAGTCAAATCTCAAACCTCAAATCTCAAATCTCAAATCTCAAATCTACAATTGACTGACATTCCTTGCTTGGATCTATCAAAAGAGTGAACTTTTTTAACGGCTCGTCGGCGGATAACCTCTATCTAGAGAACGGTTACGCCGATCGCTCTGATCGAGTAAAAATAGAATGTCACATCTTCTTTTGTATTCTATGAAACTGAATTATTTTACGAAACGGCTTTCGACTTTAGGGCGCTCGATCGTTGCAACTGTGCTTTGCGTCTGTGCGATGGCCTTCGTCTGGTCTGGTGCGTTCTTCTCGAACACCGCAGCAATGGCTTCTCCTGCTGTAAACTCGATGGCAGCAACAGCAGATGCGGGCGATGGGGTTCAAGAAAAAGCCAGCAAAGATGCTGGACGAACCAAGAACTTCATCCGAGATACAGAAAAGAAGGTTAAGGAAACTGCCAAGACAAATGCTGCTAAAGTCGATCGAGCATCGGAGGATGGTAGTGTAGTAGAGCGCAAAGCTAAGAAAGATGCGGCCACAATTGAGAAAAGAGCATCGGAAGATTCAGCTCGGACTCAGAAAGCAGTAGATAATACCAAGAACGCTGTCGAGAGCGCTGTTGACAGCATCAAGGGTGTTTTTGGCAAGTAGACAATAAATAAGTAGGTAAGCGCAAAAAAACAATAATATCTTGCAGGGGCTTGTAGGGGCGGCTTTAGGGCTTATCTACAGTAAGGGCGAGTCGATCGTTGCAGAACCCGCCCTCTCCCCAAGTAATGTTTATTTGTACTTACTTACTTGAAAATGAAAGATTGATGTACATTGACCAAGACCTTTAGACGGCTCATGTAAGCGACCCCAAGCCCTTGTTTAAAATTGTCGCAAAAAGCGCAAATCGCTAGCATAAACCCGGCGAATGTCGTCGATTTCATAAAGTACCATTGCGAACCGCTCGACACCAAAACCGGCCGCAAACCCAGTATATTTTTCTGGATCTAAACCGACTCCTTTAAGAACATTCGGATCGACCGTTCCGCAGCCTAAAACTTCCAGCCATTTGCCGTTCCACTGCAAATCAACTTCGGCAGAAGGTTCCGTAAACGGAAAGTAACTGGTGCGGAAACGAATCGGCAAATCTTGCCCGAACATTTGCCGCAAAAACTCTTTAATCGTGCCTTTCAAGTCAGTAAATGTCAAACCTTCATCAATTGCTAAAAGCTCAATTTGGTGGAAGACTGCCGCGTGAGTAGCATCGACAGTATCGCGGCGGTAAACGCGGCCGGGAGAGACAATCCGAATCGGCGGTTTGTGCTGTTCCATGTAGCGAATTTGCACTGATGATGTCTGAGTCCGCAGCAAGTCGCCGCCTGGTAGGTAAAATGTATCTTGCATATCCCGCGCTGGGTGGTCTGGCGGGGTGTTAAGCGCCTCGAAGTTGTAATAATCTGTTTCCATTTCCGGGCCGTTGGCGACGGTGTAGCCGAGGCCGACAAAGATATCGAGAGCGCGGTCTATGACGGCGTTTAAGGGGTGAATACGGCCTTGAGGACGAAAAATCCCCGGCATGGTGACATCAATGGTTTCTGAGGCTAATTTGGCTCCTATTTGGGCGGTTTGGAGGGCGGCGCGCTTGTCTTCTAAATCGGCTTGCAGGGCTTCTTTAACTGTATTGGCGATCGCACCTACTTTGGGTCGCTGGTCTGGCGACAGTTTGCCCATCATGCCTAAAATTTGAGAAAGTTGGCCTTTTTTGCCGAGGTAGCCGACGCGCAACTGTTCGAGTTGTTCGAGGGTATTGGCAGTGGCGATCGCACTTTTGGACTCTTGGCCGAGGGTTTCTAGTTGAGTTTCAATGTCGCTTAGCTGGACAGTCATTTTGATTTTAGATTTTAGATTTTAGATTTTAGATTGATGGCAGTTTTGGGCCAAGTTGAGTTTAGCGCAATTTTGGCTCTACAGTCTTGTTGATTTTAGATTTTAGATTTTAGATTTTAGATTTGCGGCAGTTACGGATAATTTGTAATAGGTAATTCGATGTTAGAGCGATCGCCCTAGTTGAATCTAGTTTAGTATTGTTATAAGGCCTATAAAAATTTCAATGAAACTTTTAATTAGCAACGACGACGGCATCTTTGCACAAGGCATCCGCAGCCTCGCCAACGCTCTCGCCGCCGTTGGCCACGACGTGAGCGTAGTTTGTCCCGACAGAGAGCGCTCCGCTACCGGCCACGGCCTTACCTTGCACCAACCCATCCGCGCCGAAATTGTCGAATCTATTTTTGATCCCGCCGTCCAAGCTTGGGCCTGTTCGGGCACTCCCGCCGACTGCGTGAAACTTGCTTTGTGGGCTTTACTTGACAAACCGCCGGATTTTGTCCTTTCCGGTATCAACCACGGGCCCAATTTAGGCACGGATATCATCTGTTCGGGTACGGTTTCGGCAGCAATGGAAGGAATTATGGAAGGCATTCCCAGCATTGCTTTTAGCCTCGCGAGCTTTACTTCGCAGGAATTTGGGCCGGCGGTGGATTTCGCTGTCACCTTGCTGGCACAGTTGGAAAAACAGCCAATGGCGAAACCGATGCTGTTGAATGTCAACATACCGGCAGTCACACAAGCAGAAATTATCGGAGTTGCGATCGCCCGTCAAGGCATTCGCCGCTATTTCGACATATTTCAAAAGCGCACTGATCCGCGCGGCAAAACTTATTATTGGCTGGCTGGGGAATTGTTAGAAGATGTAGAAGAAATCGCCGATTCGGCGGTGCCGCATGATATTCCTACGGACGTACAAGCTATTCGCGACAACAGAATAACCGTAACTCCTTTGCAATATAATCTCACCTGTACTCCCGACTTGCACTCGTTGCGGGATTGGCAATTTGAAGGTTTTCCCAAGCAGTGAGCTCCGATCGACCCGATCGGAGCGGTAAACTAAGAATTAAGGAAAAGTGCCTCTCAAGGTCTATACCTTAGGCGTTAACACAGGCTCCCAATTACTTGTTAGTTTTTTTTACTCAAGAAAAACAGTTATGAACGCTCCCACCTATAACACTCATTCTGTCACTTGCCCGATCTGCAACCGTTCCAGCGTCGTAGGCCCAGTCGGGATGGTCAGTGGATTATTCACTTGTCCCCACTGCCATTCTCATATGGTAATTAGCTGGAGCGGTCATTTTGTGCGCGATCCTTTTAGTCTCAAACAACTGACGGTGGGAAAGATGCTCAGGCGCGAGAGCAGACCGTTAGCTCGCCTTCAGCGGGACTTTGGGCTGGGTAAGCCTTTTCCGCTGATTGCAATTTTGGGCAGTGTGGTCTTTTTCGGGTGTGCGCTAGCCGCTACGGAACAATCGCTACCCCGACAGAATTCAGTTCAAGGACTTTTAGAGTGGGTGAGCGGAACTGGTAATTCCCAAGATGTCTCACGTTAACATTTCTTAAAAGAAATTGTGACAGATACTGCGTGCAAATATCTATTCCTTTAGGTAGAAATCACACTATTTTAGCAATTGCATCCATCTTGAGCTACGGGTAAGCACTTAAACGCCGTGTCCTTCATCCTGTGCCCAAAAACTTCAAAACCCCAGTCCGGCAGGGGTTTTAACCCCTGCCTAAAAGCTCAAGTCTGGTTGGCTTAAGTCTCACGAGGGTGTTTCGAGTTAAGTTGACACATATCACTTGGCTAAATTTAGAAACTCAGCAATTTTTCTAACTGCTGTTTCCAAAATTGCTGGCGACTCGACTAAGGCAAATCGCACGTAGCCTTCTCCTGATTTCCCGAAACCGGCACCGGGGGAAGCGGCGACTCCTGTACTCTGTACTAGCTGAGTGCAAAATTTCACGGAATCTTGGGCCCAAGGTTCCGGCAGTTTCGCCCAGACGTACATGGTGGCAGGGGGTACGGGTACTTGCCAGCCGATGCCCTGTAGCGCGTTTACAAAGGCATCCCGCCGTTTTCTGAAGGTTTCTACGCTGGTTCTGACGGTATCTTGAGGGCCGCTTAATGCTGCGATCGCTCCGTTCAAAATCCCTCGGTATTGGTTGAAATCCACTGCGGCTTTTACCTGGCGCAGCGCTGCAATTAGTTCGGAATTGCCGATCGCATATCCGACTCGAAAACCTCCCATACTGTAGGATTTGGATAGTGTAAAAAACTCGATCGCCACACTCTTATCTCGATCCGCCTGAAAGATTGACGGCGCCATCAATTTTCGATATTCTTCCTCGTTACCAGAGGGCGGGCACGGGGGCACCGCCCCTACGGAATCGTCAAACACCAAATCCACATAAGGGAAATCGTGAACTAAAACCAGCCGATGTTCTCGACAAAAAGCCACAGCTTTCTCAAAAAAAGCAACCGGGGCGATCGCAGTTGTAGGATTGTGAGGATAGCTCAAAACCATCATCTTCGACTCAGCAAGCACTGCTGCCGGAATATCTTCAAATATCGGCAAAAATCCATTTTCTGCTAATATCGGCATCGGATAAATTTGACCGCCAGCCAAATGCACACCGCCCGCGTGGGAAGGATAGCCCGGATCGAGCAACAAAGCAAAATCTCCAGGGTTGAGTACAGCTAAAGGCATATGCGCCGTGCCTTCTTGGGAACCAATTAACGGCAGCACTTCTGTTTCTGGATTGACTGCAATCCCAAATTTTTGCTTGTACCAAATAGCTGCTGCTTCCCTAAAAGATTTCGTCCCGTTAAACAGCAAATAGCCGTGAGTGCTGGTGTCGGACAGAGAATGTGCGATCGCATCTGTAATATGAGCAGCCGTCGGCAAATCTGAAGAACCCAGAGACAAGTCAATCACATTTTGCCCCGCTGCTCTAGCTTGAGCTTTTGCCCGATCCATATCGGCAAATACATTAAATTGCAGTGGATCTAAACGTTTAGCAAATTGCATATTTTCTGTATTTTTGGGGAATTTTAAAGAATATTTTTATCTTATCTAAATTATTTTTTATATGGCATTTTTATTGGCTTTGTGATTTTTTTTTTACTAACCGCAGAGAGCGCAGAGGGCGCCGAGTCAGAGAGGAATATCGAGGATAAAAGAGAGATGTTTAAAAAAAAAATTGCGATTGCTATAATTGTAAGTTGGGAGTTGGAAACTCCCGAATCATTTCCAAACTTTATAAGTGAGCGTCGAGCAAACCGACCAAAGTTTGTTTGGTAATAGCTCCCTCGTGAGAAAGCACTACTTCGGCATTTTTAAACAGCCGGAGAGCTGGGACTCCTTCTACTTTATACTGCTTGACAGTAGTAGGATTGGGGTCAATTTCCATTTTAACCACTTTCAGCCGATCGCTGTAGTTGGCCGCCACCCAGTCTATCGAAGGCGCGATCAGTTTGCAAGGCCCGCACCAAGTAGCCCAAAAATAGGCAAGCACTGGTTGCTCTGCTTTCAGGACTTCTGTTTCAAATTTTTCGTCGTTAATGACAATTACACTGTTGCTCATGGTTCTGCGATTATTTTTTCTATTTATTTCTAAAGCACCGGCTCGGTAAAACTTTCACCAACGGAGAAGACAGGCCCAAAAAACTGTTACTAATTTTAAAACATTCTGCGAATTATTGAGTGCGAACTCAGGACTGGGGACTGATGGCTAATTCTGTATGGCGTTTAATTCCACTGTTGTCGGCGTCTGGTAGCGTGCAGATGGCGCTCGACCAATGGCTACTGGAACAGCATCTAGCGGGCAAACATCCGCCAACTCTGCGATTTTACACTTGGCAACCGGCGGCGATTTCCTTGGGCTACCACCAGCGCAGGTGGCCGGAGTTTTGGCAGCAGTTGTCTTGGCAGGGAATGCCTGTGGAGTTGGTGAGGAGGCCCAGCGGCGGGCGCGCCGTGTTGCACCAAGGGGATTTAACTTATGCAGTTGTGGCGTCGGGATTTGGAAGCAGCCGTATGAAAGCTTATCAGACTATTTGCGAGTTTTTGATTGAGGGTTGGAGGGCGATGGGTTTGGATTTGCAATACGGGGAAGCTGGACGGGGTTATATTCACAATCCCAATTGTTTTGGTACTGCGACGGGTGCGGATTTAGTTACACTTGATGGCTGTAAGTTAATTGGTAGCGCGCAATTGCGACGGGGTGATGCTATTTTGCAGCACGGTTCGATGCGTTTGCAGCCGGATGTTCGTTTGTTTTCTCAAGTGTTTGGGGAGGAATTAATGCCTGTGCAATTACCTCTATCTGAAGGGGGAGATGATTTGATTGCAACTGTAATTGATGTTTTAAGTGCGGCGGCTTGTCGCTGTTTTCAAATTGATTTGAAACTGCAGCCACTTTCGGATCGGGAATGGCATGATATTTTGAAATTAACAAGTAATAAGCTGTTTCCAATTTAATCTGCATATTTGGCTGCGGGCTTTCCGGCAGCCTTTTCGGAACAGCCATGTTGGCTGTTCTACAATAAAAATTATTTGTTGGGGAACGGCCATATTGGCTGTTACTAATAGAAGTTAAAAACTGGTACACTTATTGTATTAAAACCCACATTCCGCAGATATTCAAGCAGAAGGAAAGGAAGATAGATTCGGAAACACAAAACTCCCAAACGATT
>NZ_JAUBPR010000279.1:0-1575 GCF_036700845.1 Microcoleus sp. S13_C5 | reverse complement strand
AATCAGCACCAGATAATGGCTTTCCCTCCCACTCTGGATGAGTTGATTGGCTCGGATCATCCGGTAAGAGTAGTTAATGCTGTTTTAGACAAGGTAGATATTACGACTCTTACCAATCAGTATCGACCAGGCGGCACCAGCAGCTATCATCCACGTATGTTACTGAAGGTGTTGGTTTTTGCTTACATCAACAATATTTACAGCAGTCGAAAGATTGAGGAAGTTGTAAGCAACCATATCCATTATATGTGGTTAGCAGGCATGCAAAAGCCTGATCATAATACCATTAATCGGTTTAGAAGCGAGCGATTACAGAAAACATTGCAGCCGATATTCACTCAGGTGGTAACATTACTTTGCGAAGAAGGGTTACTAAATATCAAGGAGCTCTACACTGATGGCACTAAGATAGAAGCCAATGCGAACCGTTACACATTTGTGTGGGGTAAATCTATAAAAACCAATAAGGAGAAGATCAGGTCTCAATTGAATGAGTTGTGGCAATATGCAAGGAGTGTTGCGGCATCTGAGATGGATGATACTGATCCTTCTGGGTTTGAGAAGATAGATGCAGAGAAGGTTCAGCAAACCATTAATAAGATCAATGCAGCATTGAAAGACAAGCCTGTAGATAAACAGCTAAAGCAAAAGCTTAACTATGCAGCTAAGAACTGGCCTGCTAACCTTAATAAGTATGAACAGCAAGAGCAGATTTTAGGCGAGCAAAGAAGCAGTTACAGTAAGACAGATACTGACGCTACCTTCATGAGGATGAAGGAAGATCATATGAAAAATGGCCAGCTAAAACCGGCATACAACGTTCAGATATCTACCAATAATCAATACATCGCATCATACAGTATCCATCAAAACACGACAGACATTAATACTTTAAAAGATCACATCAGCCATCACATACAATCATACAAGCAAAAGCCATCAAGTATTACAGCTGATGCAGGCTATGGAAGCGAAGAGAACTACCAGTGGCTGGAGGATAAAAGAATTACAGCATACATCAAACACAATCAGTTTGATCGTATGCAAAATGAAACCATCAGAAGTAAAGAACCTTTTGCGGCAGATAAGCTGCAATACGATGAGAAGCGAGATGAATATATCTGTCCAATAGGAGAACCAATGAAACATGTCAGCTGGAAGATCAAAGAAACAAAAAGTGGTTACCCTCAGATCATTGATACCTATAAAGCAAAAAGCTGTGCAGGATGCTTTTTAAAAGACGTTTGTCATCAGCATCAAGGAGATCGGGAGATAGATGTTGCCAACAACTATCGAAGACTGAAATTACAGGCTGAAAAGCGTTTGAAAACCAAAAGAGGTATTGAAAAGCGTAAAAAAAGGTGTTATGATGTAGAACCTGTGTTTGCGAATCTGAAACACAATCACAACTTCAAACGATTTATGTTACGAGGAATCGCAAAAATTACCGTTGAAACCGGTTTACTGGCTCTGGCACACAACCTGAGAAAGAAGATAGCAGCATAACTGCTGACTTTTTTCGTTTTGATCCGAAAACAAGAAATTTAAATATCAAACCTAATCACATATAAAAAA
>NZ_JAUBPR010000151.1:0-13421 GCF_036700845.1 Microcoleus sp. S13_C5 | reverse complement strand
GCAATCGTTTGGGAGTTTTGTGTTTCCGAATCTATCTTCCTTTCCTTCTGCTTGAATATCTGCGGAATGTGGGTTACTATTCCGGTTGCCGCGTGATTGTTGACTTTTGACGGGATTTTACGCCCGAGGATGCTACCGGATTTGATATCAAAATGAAATTAGAATGGGCTTAAAAACGATTGAATGAAAAAGAATTACAGCTTTTGGAGTTAAAGTAATAGGTAAAATCAAATGAAATTTTAATAAAATTGAAAAAAGTCAAAAGGTAAGAAAGCTTTCAGTAAAAACAAGATTTTTTACTTTTGGCTTTTGACTTTTGACTTTTAGCACATCGAGTATTCCACTCAAAACTCAAAACTCTTAAGGCGCTGCTGCCGCCCTGCGGTTGGCAACAATCAGATTAGCCTGATACTCTGCCGCTTTTTGCTGAGCCTTTTGATAGTTCGGGCTGGTTGACGGTACGGATCTCATGAGCTTAACCGCTTGCTGCCACTGGCTTGCTACTGCGATCCACTCATTTTGAGACTGAGCCGTCTGGGCCGAAATTGCTGCCTTCTGAGCTGTGTTAACGGCTTCCCTCCAAGAGTCAGGCTTAGGCGCGGTGGCTTTTGGTGCAGGAGAGGCTGCCTTGGGCGCCGGAGATGCTGCTGCGGCTTTTGGTGCAGGAGAAGCTGGAGCTGGGCTTGCTGGCGCAGCAGCAGTGGGAGCGGGTTTGGGTGCAGGGGAGGATGCCTGTGGGGTGCCCGGAGATGCGGCTGGAGAGGATGCAGCGGCTTTAGAAGGGGGAGATGAGGGTTGGGGGGAGGGGGAAGCAGCTTCGGGGGCTATAGGTTCTGGGTTCGAGTCGCCGAAGGGGAAAGTTTTAGTAAAGAAAAGCCCTGCGATCGCCGCCAGAGGTACTAAGATACCCACAGGTATTACCCATTTGGGAAATTGTTTTTTCGGAGGCGGGGCTTGATCTTCGTCTTCGTCTTCGTCTTCGTCTTCCTCGTCGTCATCTCGATCGAATTCTCCTTCTTGATAATAGTCTTGGCCTTCGGGCTCGACATCATCTAAACCTACAGAGTCGTCAGGCATTCCACTATCCAAGGGGTAAGGCATTGAATCCGCAGGCATCAGATCAATTTCATCTTCCCACGCAGGCGATCCGTCACCTGTTCGACGCCCGTAAACCTTTACAGTGTGAATTGATTCGAGCCCCAGCTTCGTCATGCCGGTGCGGATGAAATCGACCAATACCATTTGATCCGGTACTTTGTCTGCCTCCAGAATTATGTGGAGGCAGCCGTTGTCCCGCGTCACATCGGCGTTGATGCCTTTGGGTTTGAGTGTACGGTTGATGCTAGATGCGATCGCTTTTGGATCGCCTTGCTTGAGCAGTTCCCGCGGGTTCTGTTGTGTCATGGGTAGCGCTCTTTTTTTGGGGGGGGTGGAGAGCCGGCAAATAATATTAACCGATCGGCATTCGGCGGACAATATTTATTTACCACATTAACTTCTACTTTGGCATTCTGAGAGTATTTCTAGTATCTATTGACCTTTTGGCCCGCGATCCGGCATCAAGCACATAGCCGCTATCGAAATTTGTTGTAAAAATTTACAGTAGGGGGCCGATCCTGTGTCCTGTCGCGCATCAGCGAAACAAGCTAGAAAGTTCTATAACTTTGGTTTGCAGGGTTGAGATTTCTTCCCGGCCCCGCTTTAAAGAAGCTTCTAACTCTAGCAGCAAAGGCAAACTTTTTTGCAGTTTTTCTAAGCTGGCGTTCTTGACTTCTTGACGAAAATAGTATACTCGTTTCGGATTGCCCAGATCTAGAGCTTGAGCAATTTTATCATCGCGATCGCCCGCTTGGATCATCGCCTTTACCCACAGCCAAATCCGAAACTTACCAGTCAAGCCAGCCACAATCCTCAAACCAGGCTCGCTGCGGGCAGTTAAGCCTGCCAATAAATCCAAAGCGGCGGAGGTATTGCCCTCGCGAATCGCATCGGCTAGCTGGAAGGTATTCTGGGCGTGACAGTGCACCAGTGCGGCAACTTCCTCCGGGTTCAGAGGTTGGCTGCGGTTGCCCGCAAAAAGCAGCAATTTTTCGAGTTCGCTGTATAGCTGGCGGGTATCGCTGCCAATGGATTGGGCCAAAAGTTCGATCGCTGTGGCTGTCAATTTTACATTCATTTCGCCGGCGACTTGGCGCACCCGCTGGGCTAATTCTTTCTCATTCCAAGGCGAAATCGGTGAAAATTCCCGCACTTGGGCGGACTGGGAAATTAACTTGGTAGATTTGAGCCGGCTGTCGGGTTTTTTGACGGATGTCAGCAGCAACACGGTGGTAGGGGGAATAACTGGCAGTGTTCGTTCAAATTGTGCTAACAGTTCAGGAGAGCACTGCTGCGTTACAGTCGTATTTGCCAACCAGACAAAACGGCTGCCGGTACCGAAGGGGGGCGTTAAGGCTCGATCGAGCCCTTCGACCACAGCGTCGGTTCGATCGGCAATAATTTTGTCATAGTTAAAACTAGCCCAGTTGGGGTCGAGGACTGTTTGGCGCAAACTTGTCACAGCCTGCGCCATCGCAAAATCGTCTTCCCCCCAAAACAGGTAAATTTGCATGAAAAACGCTCAGTAGCCAAAAAAATCAGAGTTGCACGTTCCGCAAGTCCAACATATCCTGAATAGGACTGTTGGAAGCCCGCACCATAATATAAAATTTGGTGTGGGAGTTTGTCACCGCGAGGAAATCAAGATTGGATGATACTTATCAAGCTTACGTAAATCGGGTGGCGCGAATGACGCTGCTGGACTCTTACAAGTCCCAGGTGGAACACATTCAGGAATCTCCAAAATTTAAGCCCGACGAAGCAGGCAGGAGATATCCTGTACCTTTTCCAGGTTATTCAGTGATTACGCCCCCTGCGGGGGAAGATGCAGAAAATGCTGCATTTTATAGTAATTTGCACTCGAGCCAACAACGGCTATTGCAGGAAATAGGGGAGGGTGCGCTCGTGGCACTGCCTCCTGATAGCTTCCATTTAACCGTAGCCGATTTGATTTGGAGCAGCGCTTTTCGAGATGCCTCTGATAAAAATCCAGAATTTGAGGAGCAACTGCGCTCGCGCATGGCCGATCGTTTTGCAACCTGCAAACCCTTGGCGGGCGGCGCTCCCATTCGCTGGATAGTGCTGGGGTTGATGGTGATGACTAGAGCTGTGGGTGTTTGTTTGGCACCGACGGACGAAAACTCTTACAAGCAAATTCTGGAGTTTCGCCGATCGATCTATCAAAATCCCGATTTAATGGCTTTGGGAATTGAACAGCAATATCATTTTACGGCACACATTACTCTGGCTTATTTTGGGGATGTCGGGCCGAACCTTGACCGCGATCGCTTGTGCGCTTTGCTGTCAGAGTTAAACGAGCAATGGCTGGACACGCCGCAAGAACTGTCCGTAAACCGAGTGGAACTGCGGAAGTTTGACGACATGACCACCTATCTCCGGCAACCGGAATGGCCTGTTTTTGAGTTTTAACGAAGGAAGAAGGAAGAGGGAAGAAGGAAGAGGGAAGAGGGAAGAAGGAAGGAGGAAGAAGGAAGATTTTTTTCCATCTCCCACTCTCCCCATCTCCCCATATCCCACTCTCTCGCCCCCTCTCCCTCTCTCCCCTTTGACAATAGTCAGGATATTGCCTATTAAATGCTTTAATTATTTTTGTTTGACAGTAAAGTCAAGGAAAAAATTTATGAAAAACCAGGAAAAATCAGTAATTCTGGTTTTTTACTTTTTGCTTAAAAAGTGACAGTAAACGTTGTTGGTATAGGTTTAGATGGAGCTGCTGGGCTGAGCGAATCGGCGCGGCAGGTTGTAGAAATGGCCGCTCTGCTAATAGGGAGCGATCGCCATTTGAGCTATTTTCCCCAGCACGACGGAGAGCGCTGGGCGTTGGAAGATTTGACCGAAGCAATTCTGGAAATTCGGCGCTGGTGGGCGAGTGAACCCGAATTAGAACCCTCTGCGGGGACGGTGGAACCCCGCGATAGACCGATCGTAATTTTAGTGGCCGGCGACCCGCTGTTCTACGGCTGGGGAAAGTTGTTAATTGCCCAATTGCCGGCAGAAAAATTGACTTTTCACCCCCATGTCAGTTCTGTGCAGTTGGCTTTTAACCGCTTGCAAATCCCTTGGCAAGACGCTCATTTTGTTGGCTCTCAAGGACGTTATTTTGAGGAGCTGACGGCGAAGCTAAAGCTCGGTGTCGAGAAAATTGCGGTGCTTGCCGACGAAACTCATACTCCGGCTGCCCTGGCAAATTTGGTGAAAGCTCTAGATTTGCCTACACGCTACGAATTTTGGGTTTGCGAGAATTTGGGTGCTGCTGACGAGCGGGTGGGTCTGCGTTCTCTGTCAGCTTTGCTAGGAGAGTCTTTTGCACCGCTGAGCGTGGTTGTGATGCTGCGGGAGTCCCCCGCGAGGGCAGCACCTTTGGATTTGGAAAAGTTGCCTTTGTTGGGAATACCGGATGCAGCTTTTATCGGTTGTGGCGACAAGCCTGGTTTGACGGTTGAACGGGAAGTGCGGGTGTTGGTTTTGGCACAATTGGCTTTGCAACCGGGACAAGTGGTCTGGGATGTGGGTGCTGGTAACGGTTCTGTGTCGATCGAAATTGCTCGTTTATTCCCGCAGTCTGAGGTTTACGCGATCGAACAAACGGTTTCTGGTACTTCGGCGATCGAGTTCAACTACGGTCGTTTTGGCCTGCAAAATGTGTTTTCGATTTATGGAACCGCCCCGGAAATCTTGCACCGCTTGCGTCCGCCGCACCGGATTTTTATCGGCGGTAGCGGTGGAGGGTTGACTAAAATTTTGGGCGTTTGCGCGCTGCGGCTGCTTCCTGGAGGCTCGATCGTCCTGGCTTTGGATGCTTTTGAGGATATTGCTATTGTTTTGAGCTGGATGGGCGATCGGGTGCGCCGGGAACCGCACTGGAGTTACCGAATCGTCCAAGTGCAGTTATCGCGTTCTGTGACTGGGGGGAATTCAACTCGTTTTGACGCGCTGAATCCGGTTTCGATTGTGACGATCGATCGACACTTGAATTAATGTGGGAATTTTTACCGCTGATTTAAGCTGATTAGCGCTGATTAACGCTGATTTGAGTCAGGAAGAGTAAGGTTGCGGTTGCTAGTAGCAATAAAATGCCGGCTGCACCTGCTAGCGGTTTCGCTGCTATTCCTGTAATCCATTCCGGTGCGCGGCCTGTTGGATTAATTGCGCCTTCTGTATCTACGGTGGTTATACCCCAAATCCAAGCTGCGTGAATGCCGATCGCCAATCCTAAACTGCCATTGTCGGCGATGCGGGCTAATGTTAAAACCATCCCCATCAGCCACAATCCTGGCAGTTGCGGTAGAGTTTCTTTGGCTGCCCAAATTAGGTGGGCGATCGCGAAAATGAAACTGGCGATCGCTGCTGCGATTAGCACTGAGTAATCTTGCTGGAGGATTGTTTGCAAGCAGCCGCGAAAGATTAACTCTTCTGTGGCGCTAATCCACAGTCCTAATAACAGAGTCAGCAGACTAGCCGGGTTAAAAATTAAAGTCCACAAATTAATTTTTTTTTCGCTTGTTTCCGTGGAAGCCTCGCTTTTTTTTAGCTCGATCCAGCCTGTGGCTAATTGCAGACCGAATAAAATTACTAAGCTAATTATTCCTAATCCTAATCCCCGCATTAATGACATCAAAACTGCGGGTTGCCAATCCCAACCCCAGTTGGCAAAAGAGGTGTTTTCAATCCAACTTGTCACCCATAAAATGAAGGGGACAATCACGTAGAGGGAAGCTAGTAAAGGTAGTTTTTTGTTTTCCAGGGGTTGGGGCGGATGCCATTTGAGGGCGATCGCCAGCACAATCGCTGCGGGAAGCCACACAACAATCCAAGTTGAGAAAAACAAGATTATTTTGACAATTGCTGGTATTGACGGCGACTGCAGTCGCAGGTTGTTTAGGTGATTCCACATTTTAATAGCTATAGTCCTGGACGCATCAACTCTATTGCAATGACTAATTGAGTCCTAGCTTTTATCTGACGAGATATTACCTCTTTAACGATCGGAAACCCGCGAGCTTTTTATTGTGGAGGACTGTGATGGGACAAGCTTCTAATCTACTTGCATCCATCCCTCAATAATTGCTACCAAAACATTAACTAGCGGGTTATCTACCGCCTCTTTAAATGCTTCAGTACCTCCTGCTTTGAGGGCGCCAATCACTCGTGCTTTCAAGGTGGGATTATTCTTTATTTCATCAGCAGCCTTTGCTGCAATTATCATTTTTTCTGTCTCAGTTGTAGTAGGATTAGTTTCTTCTAGTTGCTTCAAAAGCTGTTGAATTTCTGCTGCTGCTTCATCCAGACTTTGCTTAGATGAGTAGTCATTTAGAATTCCACCTATCTGTGTTCCTCGATCTCCAGCGAAGCCACCACCGAACTTTGAACCACGAAGATCGTATTTAGGAGTTTCTGCCATGAGTTTTTGTACCTCTGTTTGCTGTTGAAGTATGTTATGTAGATTATTAATATTTTCTCTTAAAGTTTGAGTTTCCTGCTGATACTGTACGATTTGAGTTTCTTTTACACGAATCTCTGTTCTATATTTTTCTTCTAGAGCTTCCCGTATCAATTCATGAACTTTCATAAATTCAGCATGAATTTCCTCCCGATCTACATCAGGAGACATACTCAACTTAACTACATAAATATCCTCCCCTTTCTCTTCTCTGCTTTGGATATCTATTCTAGCGTCTTCGTGTTCAGCTTGTATGGCTTTAAATGAGTAAACAAAAGCTTCTAGATCAATGGCATTGCAAATAACTATATCAATTGTTTCAAATTTTTTTTGAAAAACTTTGGTAAATTCTCCTGGAGTAAATCTTCTTCCTACGGGATAGGGTTCTCGCCTGTTAGAATCCGAATAAACAAACTCACAAATTACTCCATTGAAATTCGTAGCAATATTATATTGCCAACCTTCAATACAGGCTCCAGTAAACTTGGCAAAAGCGAATTGAGCATTTGCTGCTTGAGTTTTTGAAAGATTAGCCCTGATCAGATTAGCTCCATAGAATTCAGTCCCGCTAAGATTAGCTCCAGTAAGGTTAGCTCCATGTAGATCGGCCCCACTGAGGTTACTCTCAATCACATTAGTATTAATTCCCTCAAAATCATACCCATTGTACCCCATATCTGCCTTACGGAGGTTAGCCCTGCTGAAGTCAGTTCCGCTGAGGTTAGCTCCATTAAGGTAAGCTCCACTAAGATTAGCCCCACTAAGATTAGCCTCGATAACCTCAGCAGATTTTAGGTTAGCCTTACCGAGGTTAGCTTCACCAAGGTCAGTCCCAAGAAGGTAAGCTTCACTGAGGTTAGCTCCATGTAGATCGGCATCACGGAAGTTAGCATTACCTAGATGAGCCTTTATAAGGTTAGCTCCCACGAGGTTAGCATCACAGAGGTTAGCATCGGTAAGGTCAGCTTCGCTGAGGTTAGCCTTGCTGAGGTTAGCCTTGCTGAGGTCAGCTTCAATGAGTTGAGCCTCGCTAAGATTAGCTCCGCTGAGGTTAGCACCATTGAAGTTAGCCCTGCTTAGATATACCTCGCTGAAGTCCGAGCCGCTGAGGTTAACCCCACTAAAGTCAATCCCGCTGAAGTCTCGACTGAACCTAATCTGGCTAAGATCTACCTCTACATCGAGATTTTTCTGTCGCCAAAAGTTCCAGCTATCTACACCCTGCTTAAGCAGGTCGAGAAATTCCTGTTTTTCCATCTAGAGCTAGACGCATAGTTCCAGTACATATCATAGATCAGCTTTTTCTTTAGTGGTAGGGAGTGCTACAACTGAGGGAAAACTGGCGAGCATTCATCACAGATCGATCGGCGGCGTAAACGCACGGGTTTCTCCGAGGTTTCTGATGACAACTGCCAACTACCAACTGCCAATTGATTACCGATCGAGCTTGCGCTGAATTTGCCTCAGAGACTGGTACATTTCTGGCAACCGGTTGTAGACGGCTGCGGCTTTGAGAAATAGTTTGTGGGGAATTGCTGGAACGCCCGTCACGATCGCCCCTGCGGGCACGTCGCTGTGAATTCCGGCTTTAGCAGTGGCGATCGCCCCATCTCCGATTTGGGCTTGATTAGCAATTCCTACTTGACCTGCCAAAATTACATTGTTGCCAATTTTTACCCCGCCAGCCATGCCAACGTGAGCAGCAAACGCGCAATTTTTTCCTACTTGACAGCCGTGACCTACGTGTACTAAATTGTCGATTTTTGTATTCTGGCCGATGCGGGTTTCTCCGACAGCGGGCCTGTCGATCGTGCTGTTGCAGCCAACCTCAACGCCCTCTTCTAATACAGTGCAGCCAGACTGCTCCATTTTCACCCATCCTGTGGCTGTCGGCACGAACCCAAAACCTTCGCTGCCGATCGCCGCACCGCTGTGAATCACGCAATTTGCCCCGATGCGAGTACGTTCGTGAATGACACAATTAGCGTGTAAAACTGTGCCTTCGCCTATTTCCGCATCTGGGTAAATTACGACATTTGGATGAATGCAAACGTTGCTGCCAATTTTGACTTTTGCTTGAATAACGGCGTGGGGGCCGATATAGACATTTTTACCAATTTCTGCTGAGGGGTGAACGACGGCTGAGGGATGAATTTCCGATGCTGGGCGAAATGGTTGATAGAAAATGGCGATCGTTTCAGCAAACAGCAATCGCGGATCTGGTGCGGCAATCCAAGCAATTTTGCGATCGTCACATTGAGCTTGGAGGCTTTCATCTAAGGGCAAAATTAAAGCCGA
Source organism: Microcoleus sp. S13_C5 (assembly GCF_036700845.1). NCBI lineage: Bacteria > Bacillati > Cyanobacteriota > Cyanophyceae > Oscillatoriales > Microcoleaceae > Microcoleus > Microcoleus sp. S13_C5. The sequence continues at coordinate 4,564 of NZ_JAUBPR010000151.1, read as the reverse complement.
AGCATTTGTAGTGGCTGTATGAACTGCAAATTTAGCACCTTCTATATAACTGATTGTGCCCGATGGAGCTTCATCAACAGGGGCAGCGCCAGTAATTTCCGGATCGGTAGCAACCGACGCTGGGAGGGTGCGACTGGTGGCTAAGTTAAGTTTTTCTACTATTTCGCTAAACTTCATCTATAAAAATTTGTTGTTAGCACAGATCGATCATAGTTAAAATTACCAGCTTTGGAGCACGATCTGAGCAGTTACCATTTAAAAAACAAAAACCCCGGTTTCTTGAAGAAGTCGGGGTTGTAGCGCTCGATTATTTTTGGCAATTATTTTACAGAAACTGCATCTACGTCAACGGTGCTGCCGTTGGCTTCAGAATAATTGGCACCGGTGGCTTCGGATCCAGAAGCTGTTTCTGTTTGGCGAGATTTAAAGTAGTCGATCGCCATTTGTGAAACTTCGGAAATCAGCAAGACTGCGATCGCCACATCGTCAATTTGTCCAATGACGGGGAGAAAGTCTGGGGCTATGTCGATCGGGCTTATGAGATATGCCAGGGTTCCGAGAATAATCCACCAGCGGTACTTGGGGTTGCGGAGCGTCTCGCGGTACCAGTTGTAAACAGATTGTATAGAAAAGTTCATGCGCTTGTCCTCTACTTATATTTTCAATCTTGACAAATTCTCGCTCGAAATGCTTGTGGAGATATCCCCCCTAGGGTTGGCAAGAGAATTCTACCTGGGAGTATTGGGAATTGAGGAGGGAGAAGTTGTCAAGCTGTGTCGGAAGGGCGGGGACTCTTGACAACGCCCCTACACAAACCTGAAAGATGAAAGCCGATGGAATTAATCTGTATTTATCTGCGTTTATCTGTGGTTTAAAACCATCTTTATCTATTACGTGTATGGAGTGATTAAATCAACTTACTTAACTTGAGATTTTTCAACCGCAGATGTCAGCAGATAAACACAGATGAACGCCGATGGGATTCATCTGTGTTTATCTGCTGTTTAAACAAATCTTCATCTCTCTGACTCACGAATTTTGAAAGATCCATTTTTGGTCGCCGATCGCAATTTCGCAGCCATTTGGCAGCCAAAAAGGCTCGTTAGCCGCCAGCCTCTGCCCCCCTACAAAAGTGCCGTTGGAACTGCCACTATCGACAAGTTGATATCGCTGTTTGCCAATTTCGTCATTAGCCCGGCGGATTTGAGCGTGGTAGCGCGAACTTTGCGGATCTTGTAATACTAAAGTGTTGGTTGGTTCGCGTCCAATTGTAAAGGGATTGGCTGTTAGGGCGATCGCCTCTCCAGAAAGTTTGTAGATTAAATATGCGGTTGTTTTGCGATCGCTGCTTGCGAGTACCGTCGGTGCAAGTTGGGGAGGATTTCTCCCAGCAGGAAGGCTGTTTTGAGCAAGTTGTTGTGTTAGTTGTTGTAAATCTCGATCGAACCCTGCTGCTGTGTCTGAAGCTGGAAGACTCGCAGGAGAATTACCTGAAATTAAGTTTAACTGCTGTACGGGAGATTGAGGAACAATCGGACGGCCTGCTTCGGCAATTCTCATTTGCAGGGCGGCGGCATTTTCTGCTTCCTGTCGGGCACTCATTCCCTCAACTTGGCGAATAACTCCGTTAGTTTCGGGAAAGCTGACATCGCCAATTCGCACGTCTTCTAAGTTAAAACCTAGGGTATAAAAATCTTGGACGCGATCGAGCAAATTTTGGCGCAGCAACAGCCGTCCTTGACTGATAAGCTGTTGTAGGGGTATTTGCCCGATCGCTAATCCCATACAATCCTTAACTGCACTTGCTAAAACAGCTATAGGATCGGACAATTCCAAAGCTACTCGTTTCGGATCTATAACTTGATAAATAACTGTCAGAGTAGCATCAATTAAAAACCGATCCTTAGACAAAAAATCTCCGTGCGACTGCACGTCCAAATTGCGGAGTTTGGTGTCTACGAGGACAATTTGAGACTGTTCCAGCAGGGGAAGGGCAAAGCTGAAATGTCGCCCGGATTTTAGGGTACGCACGGCGCGGCCGTTTTTGACCAACAAACCCGTGTAACCGGCCCCTATAAAGTCCATACTAAACCCGGCCCAGCGTTCTGGAGTTATCGTTTGAATCAGGGGAGAAGCGTTGTTCATGGGAGGGAGTTGAGGGAGCGAAGATTCTATTTTTAGGGTAACAAATTGCTGGGGGCGAGCGATCGGGCGGTGTGCCGGTTCCGCAACCTCTATTCTATACTTCTGGACTCCCCGCGATTCAGGCCGGACTGGATCTAGCTTGCATCTAGTTGATGGTGGGGGCGATCGAAATACTGTCCATAGGGTGCGTCTGATCCTTCAAACCTGTTGAAATCGAAAGAATTAATGTCTAACGCACCCTACAATTTGGTTTAACGGTGACTAAAGGTCAGTGATTTATTGGCTATACTTAAGGCATCATGCTAGGAGCGTAAGTCAGATGAACACGATCGCGATCGCCCTTTCAAATGAGCGCCTCCTAAAGTTACAAAAACTCGCTAACGACTTGAATGTATCGATAGAAGAGTTAGTTTTAATAGGCATCGAAAACTTACTCCTCCCGCGAACTAAATGCAGAAAGCGATCGCCCATTGATAGAGTTTCAGTGCTACACTAAAATTACAGCATTGTTCGGTGGCAATTACGTGATACCCTACTTGCACGAGGAAAATATATGGTAACTACGCTCGAAATTGACAAAAATCTCCTTCAAGAAGCCCTTGATTTGAGTAACCATCCAACACCTACTACATTAATTGAAGCAGCTTTACGCGAGTACATTCAACGTCGCAAACAACTAAAAGTAATGGAATTGTTTGGTACTATTGACTACGATGGAGATTATAACTACAAGCAACAGCGACAAACTTTATGAATGTTCTTGTTGATAGTTCCGTTTGGTCGTTGGCCTTGCGGCGCAACACAACAAATGAGGCGATCGCTATTGTTAATGTACTGCGTGATTTGATTGCAGATGGACGAGTTGTTTTACTGGGGGCGATTCGTCAGGAGGTACTTTCTGGCGTACGCTACAAGGAACAGTTTGCTCGATTGCGAGAGTATCTTCGTGCTTTTCCTGATTTAGAGCTAACAACTGAAGATTATGAGTTAGCCGCAGAGTTTTTCAATACCTGTCGCAGTAATGGCGTTCAGGGTTCAAATACTGATTTTCTGTTATGTGCCGTTGCTCATCGTCGCGGCTACAGCATTTTCACTACTGATAAAGATTTTGAGAATTTCCGATCTCACATTCCTGTCGTATTACTATGAGGATGATTTCTCAGTTTATATCTTAACTTAGGGAGGCCGATCGCACTTTTGGATTTGAGATGTCCCAGAGGCGATCGCAATGCAGGGAAAATAAGGACGATCGCACTTTAAGATTGAGGAGGGGAGAGGGGCGATCACATCTCGATTTGCTCACTGCTTGTTAACCCCAGCCTAGCTCGTACTTCTACTGCTGAAAATGTTTTTGTTTGTTGTCCGCGCTCGTTGAGAAATGCCCTCAACTCTTAATTCTAGCGAGTTAGTTCAATTTGTTTGTTCATCAAAGTTATTAATTTCAGTGCGCTTCGCTTTAGTTTTCATTAACTTCTCTGCCTTCCAAATTTTCAACTATTTTAGCAATCAGTGGACGATAAATGGTGTTATCTAAGTGTCCCTTGTACCACTCCTTATAATCTCCACTATTATATAAATGTTCTTCAATCAGTCGAGCCTCTTCCAGTAGTATCCACAAGTTATGAGTAGCTCGATTACAAAAACCTTCCATACCACTTATTTTAAGTCCATCTAATTTATACTGACGACAAGCTGGACAGAGACATTCCTCTAGTTTTTTTTCTTCTTCTTGACTGACTTGACGACCCCTCCAGTTACCTAAAGAAGCCACAATTCGCTCTCCGGTTCCAGGCAATTGTATCATCCCCCGCGCCGCCCGACTGCGCCAACCGCTTGAGTCTACTGAGTTAATCCTCAATAAAGCGGCTAAATGTATAGTTGCTGTGCCACCAATGCCAAAAACATGAAGTTTTGTATTCTTAAATTCTTCGCGTATATGTTGAATGCTAGATAGGATTTTCTGATAAGGTATTGCTTTAGGAGCGCGTAGTAAATTTGGTACAATGCCACCCAAAGCAATATATGGTTTTGCTAAGAATTCCTTATGTGCTTTGATTTCATTTACATAGTCTTCAAGCAATTCGCTAATGTGAATAACAGGAATGTATGATGGATGGTCTTTATAAGCCAGATTCATTTCCATTGTGCGCTTAAAACATTGTTTCTGCTCCTTAAATGTCATTTTGGGAGTTGGAATAAAGTCTTGAGGAATTGGATACCAGTCTGGTTTAGCTTTTTCTACAAACTCTTCATACTCTTTTCTTGGCGTTTCACCATCACGTTTTATAAAGTAAAAAGCACCGTTATCAAGATAAATTTGAACCTGAGTAGGAATACCCAGAGCAGGGTAAGAGCATCTCAATCAGCCTTGACAAAAGGATTTGAGAAGAAGCATCATGTATTCATCATTCATTGCAGC